>DAIMZF010000008.1:4486-16442 GCA_036734085.1 Aggregatilineales bacterium | reverse complement strand
TCCGTAGAATAACCGTAACGGACTTCGTACACATTCAGCCCGTTAAACACGCCCACCACCGGCTTAAAGATGCCCAATGATTGATCCAGTACGGCGGTCACGGGTTCACAGTTGATTTGTGATGTCTCGAAGCAGATTTCCAGCGCGACCTGCACCGCGCCCACATCCGGGCGGTCTAGCAGGTACGTCACGCGGATGTGATTCCACGAGACTTGCGTCCTGCCGGTTTCCTCACGGATTTCATCCACCGTTTGCACGTCAGGGACAGCCGTCCCTGCACCCTGTACCAGGCGTTCCACCGCGCTACCGCCGCGTGGGGTGGGCGTCGGGCCAGGGCCGTTGCACCACGGGGCGTTGCAGTAGGTTAGCGGGCGCACGCCGTCCAACGTAGGCAGGCGCACAAACACATCCGGGTCTAAGTCGGTAAAGCGGCGGTCAATAAACACGCCGAAGTCCTGGTCTAACCCGGTGACGTACATCATGGTAGATTCCTGGAAGTTACGATACCACGCCCGGAAGCGTGTGCCGGGCGGCATCGCGCCCATGTATTGCAACGCGCCCACATCCAAAAACGCCCATGCAAATTCCGCTTCACCGGAGAACACACGGTCGCGGGGGTCATCAATCAACTCGCGGAATTCTGTCGTTGGCGGGTTGTCCGCATAGTTATTCACCTGCAAGTTTACAGCCAGGCAGTATTCGTCCGTCGTGCGTTCGCCAATTTCACGGTCTGGGCGGAAGCCGAACAAGTCGCTCATGATATAGATGAGGGCTTGCGTTAGCGGCTCACACCGGAATAACGGGTCTGTGCCCTGCCAGTTAAACGGGCGTTCACCATCGCCGAGTGCTTCATTAGTCATGGTTTCCAGGTTATACCGCAGGTTGAAGAAGGAAATCGCGGCGGAATCCGGGATGTTGCGCCCCCATCCAACCGGGCGGAACGCCCCTTGATAGATGATGTTCGCCAGTTGTTCGATGTCGTTGGCTAAATCCTGGAACAGCGTCGGCGTGTCTTCTTCATAGCCCGCCCACGCGATAGGCCGTTCATTGACGCCCAACACTTCATTCGCTGTGCGCTCTAAGTCGCCGCGTGTCGCGATGATTTGATCCTGAATAGAGCCGAAGTCCAGCCCTTCCACCGGCGACAGCGCCACACGGACTAAATCGCCCTCAATCTCGAAGCGCAGGGTTTCGCAGTAGTTGACGACGCTATCCAGCGTGGTAGGCAGTGCGTCGTACAGGGCTTCGATATAACGCACAAGATTTTGTGTGGTGCGCGTACAGCGATAGATGGACTGCGCGCCGTTCCAATTGGGCGGGCGGGCATCCACCCCACCAAACACCACATCGGCGGATAGCTCTAAGTCGTGGCGGATGTTGCGGGAGAGCAAAAACGGGTCGAAGGTGGTCGCCCCGAACCATTCCTGCGGGCGTTGCCCCGCGCCGAAGATGGCTTCGGCCAGAATTTCATTGTCATACCACAAATCCGCGACAAACGTATCTGTCAGCAAGTCAAAGTTAAACGTCCACGAATCCGGGCGGACGCCTTCCCCCAATTGTTGGTTTGCCATAATCTCTAAGTCGTTACGGGCTTGCAGGATGAACAACTCGAACAAGTTGGCCTGCTGTTTGGGTGACGCCCAAACCATCGCCGTGCCGACGAACACACATATAATCGTCAATAATCCCAACCGTCGCATCACAGTTCCTTTTGACATGAACAACTTTGCACTACATTATACATCGCTGAGGAAATTTCGGCATTATAGATGAAGCCTATTAATTTGTGATAAAATACGCGATGTAATGGTGATTATTTATGGAGTAAGCGACAATGGCAAAAGTAGGCTTATTTTTCGGGAGCAGTACCGGCAATACAGAGGCTGTGTCCTACCAGATTAAAGAAGAGATGGACAAGCGCGACGGATGGAACGTAGAGGTACACAACATCGGCTCCAGCACGCCGGAAAAGATGATGGAATACGACTATCTGATTATGGGCATCCCGACCTGGAACACTGGCGAACTGCAAGACGACTGGGACATCTTCCTGCCCAACTTTGGCAATATGAACATGCAGGGTAAAAAAGTGGCGCTGTTCGGCTTAGGCGACCAGAACGGCTACGGCTTTAACTTTCTGGACGCGCTCGGCACACTCGCGGACGAAGTGCTGAAGGCTGGCGCGGACGTGATGGGCTTGTGGAAGAGCGACAAGTACCAGTTCGAGGAGAGCAAAGCCAAGATTGAAGACCACTTCATCGGCTTAGGCGTTGACCAGGAAGGCCAGCAGGAGATGACGACCAACCGCATCCAGGATTGGGTAACACAGGTCATCGACCAATTCACGACGGATTACGCCCAGGCGTAAAAATCAAAACGGGTGAAGCCCTTAGCCTCACCCGTTTTTTATTCCGTGATTATCCGGGTTTAATCGCCCGGCTCGGATTGACGGCTCACTTTGCCGTTGGAGTTCATCGTGTCCTGCATCCGGTCAGTCAGTTCTTTCATGAAGCCGGTAACTTCCATCGGGAAGATGAACTTGGTGGATGGGCTACGCCCCACGTCCTTCAAGGCCTCAAGATATTGCAACAGCATCGTCTTATCGTCAATCTTCTGGGCGTCCAGGTAGATGGCTTCCAGCGCCTTCGCATACCCCTGTGCGCGGAGCAACTGCGCCTGACGTTCACCTTCCGCCTTGAGGATGTTCGATTGCTTATCGCCTTCCGCCTTGAGGATGGCCGATTGGCGCTCGCCTTCCGCGATGGTAATGGCGGCTTCGCGCTCGCCACTGGCACGGGTGACTTGGGCGCGGCGTTCGCGCTCGGCGGTCATCTGGCGGTTCATCGCGTCCTGCACTTCACGCGGCGGCTCAATCTCGCGGATTTCCACGCTGGTAATCTTCAACCCCCAACGCTCGGTGATTTCGTCCAGCTTAACGCGCAGAATTTCGTTGATGTGGTCGCGCTTGCTCAACACCGAGTCCAGTTCAATATCACCAATCACGGCGCGTAAGGTGGTCGTCGCAATGTTGATAGCCGCACTCACGACGTTATCCACATCCAAAACAGATTTTTTAGGGTCGGTTACGCGGTAATATACCAAAAAGTCAATCGCTATCGGCGCGTTATCCTGCGTGATAGCAGTCTGGGCGGGGATGTCTAAAAAGCGTTCGCGGATGTCTACGGTAATCGCACGCTCCAAAAACGGAACAACGATGACGATACCTGGCCCGCGTGTGCCCGCATAACGCCCCAATGCCAGGATGACCAGCCGTTGATATTCCGCAACAATGCGGACGACGTTCGCCAGAATGTAGACGACAAACAGGACAAGTGCAATGCCAATAATCAGTGCTGTTGAATCCATATTGCTACTCCATTTCCTCTGCTAGTTCAGGTTCTGTGTTAGCGCGTTTCCGCTTAAGCGGTTCAACAATCAGACGCAGGTTTTCGCGTGCGATGACCACGATATTTTCGCCCGCCTCAATCGTCACTTCATCATCGGTGGTGGCCGTCCACTGCTCACTATTCACATGCACTGTGCCCACCGGGTCAAGTGCTTTGGTCACGCGGCCACGCATCCCAACCAGGTGCGTATCGCGGTCTGTGGAGGGGTCGGTCTTCATATTGCGGAGCATCGGCATCAGGACGAATTGGTGATAGGCCGCCGGGATCATCAGCGACAGCACCAAAATTAAAACTGAGACATTAAGCGTGGCGCTATCAAACAGGAATAACCCGCCCACCCCTTGCATCACCAGGCCAGCCAGCGCAAACGGCGCGAACTTCGCATGGATGAAGGGCACTAGCATAAATGCGGAGCCACCCAGCACGATGAACATCACAGCAAGCCAATTCGTCGGTAATTGAACCAGAACGGCGACACTCAATACAAGGCCGCCCAAAGCGACCAATTCAATGATTCCAGTTCCCGGTATATAAGCGGCGGTAACGGCAATCCACAGGCTAAAAACCAACCCCAAATAAATCACGTCGGCATTTGCAGTGGCAACACTCAGCGCAAGAGCAAACATAATACCTCTCGTCTTTATCCACTTTTACTTTGTCTACTTAAGACCATTATAACCCGAATCTTTTGTTTTCGTGGCGCAGGACATCCCCCAGTCATTGGGGGGACTATCGCTTGTGAATAAATCTGCTATAATCGCATCGCAAATCACACAATCAACAATCAACGCCATCAAGCAGATTTGCGACCAACTGCCCATGTACCAAACCAAACCCACCATCAACACACAACGCCTAAGCCTGGACTTTAACGAGCTTGCCGAGATAGGCGCGACGGTAGACGGCGGCATCAGCCGCCTGGCACTTTCTCTGGAGGATTTAGAGGCGCGGGCATGGCTGGCCGGACGCCTGGAAGCCGCCGGGCTGGAAATCCGCGATGATGACGCGGGCAACCTTAGCGGCGTGCTACGATGTCGTGATGACAATGCCAAGACGCTCATCATCGGCTCGCACCTTGATAGTGTGCCCAACGGCGGGCGCTTTGATGGGGCAGTAGGCATCGTCGCCGGGCTGGAATGTCTGCGGAGCATCCGCGAAACCGGGATTGAGCTACCGTTTCATGTCGAGTTGATTGATTTTACCGACGAAGAAGGGTGTTGGCAGTCTCTTTTTGGTAGCCGGGCTTTAACCGGCACACTCAAGGAAAACTACACCACCGCCCTCAGTGACGAAGTCGCCCCCTTCCGCGCCGCGCTCTTCCGCGCAGGCATCCGCCCTCAGGATATTGTCCGCACCAAGCGTAACCCCGAAACACTGTATGGTTATTTAGAACTCCACATCGAACAAAGCTATCTGCTGGATGACGCCGGAATTGACATCGGCGTGGTAACGGCCATCGTCGGGCGCACCACTCATCACATCACCTTTCATGGCGAAGCATCGCACAGTGGCACCACACGCACCAGCGCCCGGCGCGATGCGCTGTTAGGCGCGGCCAACTTCATCACGGGCGTGCATCGGCTAGGTCGGGATGCCTTCCCGGATGGTGTGGTCAATTGTGGCAACATCGACGTTAAGCCCGGCGCATTTAACATCATCCCGTCGGAAGCCTGCGTCACCGTAGAGTGTCGTCACTGTGACCGCGACACGTTGCAGACGATGGAAGAGGCGATCAAAGCCTATGCGAAACAAATCGCTGAGGAAAACAGCCTGGAAGTGAGCATCCATCGGGCGGTGCATATGCCCGCCGCGACGATGGCCGGGCAGATGGTTTTAAGCATAGAGCAAGCGTGCGCTAACCTCAATGTATCGTGTATGCGCCTCAATAGTCTGGCCGGGCACGACGCCCAGAGCATGAGCAGTTTTACCCCCACCGGCATGATCTTTATTCCCTCAGTCGATGGCATCAGCCACAGCCCCAAAGAATTCACCCATTGGGAAAACGTATTAACCGGCGTCGATGTCCTGCTGGAAACGATTCTTCTGCTGGCAAGCCGGGAGATGTAATGGGCAAACAAAAACCAATGTTACTGTAGGGGCACGACATGTCGTGCCCACGCCAACACATCACCTGAATAGCAATCGACTTGATTCATCCATAAGTAAAGTTATGGCCCTGCCATGCCCTGAACCCGTGTGAGGTTGTTACGGGCAAGCGTATAGTTGGGGTTTATCTCCAGAGCGCGTTCAAAATCCGCCAGCGCGGAGTCATAATCGCGCAGGCGCTCGTGCGCCACACCCCGATTGTTATATGCCAGCGCATGGGCGGAATCCAACGCAATCACCTGTGTATAGTCCGCGATGGCCGCTTGATATTGCCCCAGATTAGCGTGCAACACGCCCCGATTGTAATACGCCTCGATGAAGTCCGCATCCAGCGTGATAGCACGGGTATAATCCGTCAGGGCTTGGGCATAATCTTCTAAATTGGCGTAGGCAATCCCACGCTCACGGTAGGCACGGGCAAATTCTTCATCCAGCGTGATAGCCTGTGTAAAATCCGCAATCGCCGCCTGATAGTTTCCCAATGCCGCCATAGATTTCCCCCGATGATAGAACAGGACACCATAGGACGAGTCAGCGTTGATGGCCTGGTCATAAAAAACAATGGCGCTCGTATGGTTGCCCATCTCCGCTTGCCGCAAGCCGAGTGCCAGGCTCGTCATCGCGGAAACGTTGGTTATAGGCGGGATCGTGGTATTGGCGGTGATGACTTCATCATCCACTGTGTTGATGATTTGTGTGTTATCGCTCCCGATGGACACTTCATCGGCAGGTTCTCCGTCGTTGCTGTTCAACAGCGCCATCAATAGCACGCCCAGAATGATAAGCAGGCTGAATGTTGTAAACGCGATGAACACCGGCGACATCCGGCGGGGTGCAGGTTTTTCAGGGGGGATGGTAGGCGGCACGACCGCCGGGATGTTGCTTGTATCTAAACCGGATAGATTGCTCCCTGTGGTAGCACGGCGCGGGATGCTCCGGGCTAAGACCTCATAATAGCGCGGCGGGGGCAGGCGTCCATCGCGCACATCCTGATGTTGAATGTTGGCGAACATCGGCCAGCTTCTGCCCATCAGCAACAACGGGAAGAATGGCTTATCCAGGTTATCCGCGTAATGGGCTTCGCGTTGCACCCATTTCGAAGCCTCCGCTTCGGGCGTCATGATGACGACAAACGCGCCGCATCCGCGCAGATTTTCGGTGATTTCATCCCACCAGGCATCCCCCGTGCGGAGTTCGTTGTTATCAATCCACACGTCAAATCCTTCCGACTGGAGCGCCTCTGCCAGGCGGAAGGCATAGTCTTTGTTATGGGTGCTATAGCTGATGAAAGCGTAGGACATTTTATAACCCTAACACGCTATGTTCACACACTTATTATGGCCTATCAAACATTTTCATGCAATAAATTTTTACCGCATGACATCACCGCTAACAAATGGGCGTTTTCCCTACTGTTTTAAAGCGGATTGTCACAAACAATAAAATTGCCGCATAATGGGTATATATCTTCGTTTGGCAGACAGAGAGGAACGCTATGAGAAATAATGAAGTCATCATCGACTACGAAGCAATGGCAAAAATCGCGCTGGTCTTCGACGAACACGTTGACCATGTGCAGGCAGTGATTATGCGTATCAACAATCAGCTGGATGTGCTACGCGGTGGCATGTGGGAAGGCGCAAACGCCCGCTACTTCTACCGCCAGATGGACGGAACAGTGATGCCCGGCCTGCAACGCCTGTGTCAGGCACTCACGGACGCAAACCAGGTCACGCGGCAGGTAATGCAGATATTTGAACAAGCGGAAGAAGAAGGGGCAGTCGGCTTTTTGTCGAACAGGTAATCATCCTATGCCATGTACAGCCATTATCCGAGCGTTTATGCTCAGCGCCGCCGTCTTTGTTATGGCGGCTTGTTCGTTAGGCCGTGCGGACGAAGCGCCGGAACTCACGGAAGTGCTTGTCGTGCCAACATTGAACCTCCCCCTCACCCTACAGCCCACACCCATAACCTTCCCTACCCAGACGCAACCCCCGCCCCCCACCAACGTGATTAACCCGCCAGTGTCGTGCGTGCCGCGTACTGATTGGCCTGTTTATACCGTTGTGCCGGGCGATACCCTCAGCAACATCGCCAGCCGCACCCAGACAACCGCGCAGGCGCTTATCACCGCCAATTGCCTGGCGAACCCGGATGTGCTTAACGTGGGGCAACGGCTTTATGTGCCGCGCTCGCTCAACCCCACCAACACCCCCGCGCCAACCTTAACTCCCGCCCCCACCCAAACGCCCGTACCGCAGATGGTCGGCTCAATCGGCGTCAGCCAACAGATAAGCGGCGATGCCGGGAATATTCTGTTGCTACGGGGTGCGCCCAGTGTGGTGGAATACAACGGCGCGCCATTCGGCATTAGCCGCGTGCGCTTCTACCTGATAAGGGCAGGCACGATGCAGTTAATCGGCACAGACGACAACCCGCAGGACGGCTTCCGCGCGGTGTGGGTTGTACCCCCCAGTCTGGACGGCCACACCCTGCAAGCCTACGGCTATAACGTCAATGACCAACTGATGACGGTCTCCTCGACGCTGGCGGTCTATTCCGCACAGCCGCCCGGCCAGGGATGCCGCATCACGTTTAACGCGCCCACAAATTACTTCGCACAGCCTCACGAGCCATCCCAGCCCGCCATCGGCAATTTTGCGACGGGCAGTTCTACGGAAGTTGTCGGGCGTAGCTTGGGCGGATGGTGGGCGTTTGATACGTCCAATAGCAACGGGGCAAACGGTGTGGAGGCATTGGGGTATATCCCTGTGAATGCCAATGTAACACCAGGGACAGGATGCTAACCCATGAGCATACGCTTAGCGATCCCTGACGATGCCGCCCGCATCCGGGAAATTTACGCGCCTTACATCACAGAGGGCGTTGCTTCTTTTGAGTACGACGTGCCAGACATCGCGGAGATGCAACACCGTTTAGCAAATGTGCAGATGCAACACGCATGGCTGGTGCATCAATCCGGCGATGCGCTTACCGGATACGCTTATGCCAGCCAACACCGCGCACGCACCGCGTATCAGTGGTCGGTGGATGTGACCGTTTACATCCATGCGAACTACCATCGGCGCGGCATTGGCCGGATGCTCTACGCATGTTTATTCAAAATTCTGGTTTTGCAGGGTTATTATAACGCTTATGCGGGCATCACCTTGCCCAACGCCGGGAGTGTCGGCCTGCATGAATCGATGGGGTTTGTGCCGATTGGGGTTTATCATCATATCGGGTATAAGTTCGGCCAGTGGCATGATGTCGGCTGGTGGGAATACGCTTTACAACCCATGACTTCAGCGCCGGGTGTGCCTTATGCCATCCATGCGCCGCAGATTACCGTGCAAGTTCAGCGTATTTTGCAATCATTTACATGATTGAGCGTGCAGAGGGCTGGCACACAGACCAGCCCTCTGCAAAGTGTGTTATTCGCCTAAGTTTTGGTACGGCCATGGGTTATGAGACACCGGGCGGCCATCCGGGTTAGGTTGCACCCGGAAGACACAGCCGCTAATCTCCAGCGAACGGTCAGTGCCTGGCCCGTACTCGTTTAACCCGTCAAAGTGCGGTTCTTCCCAGTTGAGCTTATACTCAATCGCATATTCACCCGGGAGCAAGTTGCCCAGTACGGAATAATAGAAGACCCAGTAACGGTTGTTGATGCGACGTATCGGCGTGCGGATAATCGGCTCTGGCAGGGGCACGGTCTGGTAATACGTCACGGAATAGCGGGCGTTGTCGATGTGATTCTGCATCTGCGCTTCGGTGGTGGTAAACCATGACCAGAACACGATGGTTTGGTCGGTATCATAGATGATACCCGGCTCTGCCACAGGATAATCCTTACATTCCGCGAAGATGAGGCCGGGCGTGTTCTGGCGGGATAGCACGAATTGGTCACGCGCCCCCACTTGCACCAGTGGCTTTTCCGGCGGGATGTAGCCCGGGTTTAAGAAGCCACCAAACGGCGACAAAATCGCGCTTGTGCCGTCCGCAAACTGCCCATTGCCAATTGCGCCGGTGGTTGTGGTCGATGTTGAGGTGTCCGTCGTATCCCCGCCGAGTCCGGTGCTGGTCGTCACCGCGTTGGATGGTTCGCGGCAACCGTCCTGCAAATCATCCACAAAGTCGGAGTAGATGGTACTACTGGAGTCATTCGTGCGCCCAATGGCGACAAACGCACTACCCACCGTATTGGGCGCGAGCGTACCGCCGGAGTAAGTCACAGATTCGCTGACGCTATAAGCCCCATTGACCGTCACACGGCGTAAATCGGTTAAGGCCGTACCACCCCCACCCGGCCCGGAAAAGACACGATAGTAAATATCGTAGCCTGCCTGCATCACGCCGGAAAAATCAATCACGGCGCGGTCTTCACACAGCACAACAAAAAAATCAATCGTGGAAGTCGGGCCGGTGTTGGTTGTTGTGGTTGTGTCGTCTGTATCATCCTGTGCGGCCACAAGCCCCACAAGCCCCAGCAGACCGATAAGCATTAACGCGATGAGTAGTTTTCGCATCATATTTGACCTCTGTTCAAAAAGCTAAAGACTAATTGCTATTCTACCGCCCATTGTGCCATATTGCTCGACGCACCGCCACCGCTATCCCATCAAAACCTTAAGGAATAATTGATTTAAAATCATGATATAGTCAATAAATAATGATGTACGGATGCGGCCTAAATTAACTTCACCGCAAATAAACACAGAGGAATGGTTAATGATGATGATGGAAACAATGGAACTTGGCCCATTAATCAGCCAACAAGTTGCGGATTTTCGCCTGACCGATGGCAACAAAAATGTTCACGCTTTAAATGACTTAATGGGCACAAACGGCCTTTTAATAGGCTTTATCGGCAACATCTGGCATGTCACCAGCGTGCGCCGCATCTTATGGTTGCAACACCATCTGCATAAGTTCGCGTTGATGGGCACGCCTGTCACCCTGTTGATTCAGGAACACGTCAGCACCATTTACGGCTTCCAGATGAGTAGCCCGCTTCCCGTGCCCTTCCCCATGTTGGCGGATGAGGACGGTTCCGTGCATACCCAATACCAGATGGAACGGCATCCGGGCTTGTTGTTGATTGACCGCAACCGAATTCTGCGGCACAAATGGCTGATGTCCCCCGATAGAGTGTGGCCTAAGCAAGCGGAAATCGCCGCCGCTATCCACGATCTGGAACGCCTGCGGATGTAACACGCCGCGTCTACGGCGGGTACAAATGCGCTATAATGGCTAGGTAACTTACCGACGAATGATAACGACGTGCCTATGCCACCATCAACCAACCCCCACCGCCACCCTGCGGCGGGGGCAGATGAACAAGACCCAATGGGAACAAATATCGTCCACTATTTGCTGGTGGGCACACAGCAGTTACAGCGCATCCCGGCGGGGCTGGTCGCGCTGATTTTGCTTTTACTGGCGGCGGGTATCGGCTGGCTGTGGGCGGATGCAGGCGCATTTGCAAGCACCTTTGCAGTCGCCTTACTTACGATGCTCACCCATTGGATTTTGCTGTGGCGCTTGCCCCTCACCGGGCGCAGTTACGGCCCAGATCGCCCCGCGACGTTGGCGCTTGGTGTGTTTGCCGTGCTGATAGCCGTCATCCTGCGGATTTTTAACGCGCCGTTGGCGGTGCTTGTCGGTGCGTTCGGCGTGTTGATTGCGCTGGTGTATTACAGCACCTACATCGAGCCGTTTAAGCTGGGCCTGACGACAGAACGCCTGACAATCCCGGCATGGCCGACCACCCCACGCCCGTTGCGGCTGTTACACATCGGGGACATCCACATAGAGCGCCTGACCCAACGCGAACATGACCTGAACCAACGCATCACGGATTTAGCGCCGGACATCATCGTGTTTTCCGGCGATTTTGTCAGCGTGTCCTACACCCACGACGCCCGCACTCAGGCCGACATCCGGCAATTGATTGGCGCGTGGTCTGCGCCGTTGGGCGTGTACTGCGTGGGCGGCACGTATACCGTAGAGCCAGCCGATCGCGTACGGGCGTTCACCGATGGGCTGGACAATCTGCGGTTGCTGATGAATGAGTGGGTGACCATCCCCACACCCGGCGGCGATTTGCACCTGCTAGGGATGCAGACCACGCACAAGACCCGCCAAGACCAAACAACCTTGCAACGTCTATGGGCACAAAAGCCCCCCAGCGACGGCATGACGCTTCTACTCACCCATGCGCCGGATGTCGCGCCGGAAGCCGACGCGCTGAGATGTGATTTATATGTGTGCGGCCATACACACGGCGGCCAATTGCGCCTGCCGTTGCTAGGCGCTGTCTTCACCGGCAGTGCCTATGGGCGGAAGTACGTTATGGGGCGCTACAATTTAACGCATACCACACTCTACACCACACGCGGCGTCGGGCTGGAAGGCTGGGGCGCGCCCCGTGCGCGTTTCCT
>DAIMZF010000008.1:0-4386 GCA_036734085.1 Aggregatilineales bacterium | reverse complement strand
CCGTCTTTGCCCCCGTTGACGCAGGTCGCGCAAAGGCCGGATCAACCTCTGCCGACCCTCACACCCCCATGTGAGGACGCGCCCCGTCCACGCATCATTGTGGGCGAACGCGGACGGGTGACCATGGAGGACATGCGCCCGTTGAACGTTCGCGCCGGGCCAGGAACAGACATGCGGATTGTGGGACGCTTGGAGGTAGGCGACATCTTCCGCGTGTTGGATGGGCCGCGCTGTGGCAATAGTTTTGTCTGGTTTTTGGTGGAACGTGCCGACAGGGGCTTGCGCGGATGGGTGGCGGAAGGCGAGTTTAGCTTTTATTATATCGCGCCATTTTTGCCGGGCTAATCATGATGGGGCGATGAAGTTGTCGCCCCGGTGCGTTTTTATCTTATTTCTTATTCCCCGCCGATAATCCCTACCGTATCCTGCCCCAGCAGAATGACTACATCCGCGCTGGATTGGATGTTTGTGCCTGCCCCCACGCGCATTGCGCTCGGTGGTAAGCCCATCACCTCAGCCAGCAAGCGCACGGTGTATGTGTTGCCGGTATAGTCCAGGATGATTGTACTCACAGAATCCTCAATTTCTGGCGGGTTGCCTACACTTGCCACCCGTACCCCCTGGCTTGTCAGCCATTCCTGCGTGCGCCCGGCTAACCCGGCCACATTGGTATTATTCAGCACGCTGATTGTCGCGTTTTCCTGCTCCGCACGGGCGCGTAAATCCGCGATAGTCAGGTTGGGTTCCGGGTCGAATGTCTCCGAAATCAAGCTGGTAATCGCAATATAATTCGGGATGAGGATGTCCAGGCCGTCCTGTGTGCGGGAAGGTGTTACATGCAGGGCGTTAATCTGCCCGGATGAGATGTTCTCGTTGGGAATCTGCGAAACAAGATTCGCCAGCGCCATAATCTGCTGGACGCTTAAATCCGTGCGGTAACTGCCGGATAGCTGGTTGTAGACCTGTGGCACGCCCGCAATCAACGAGCCGAGTCCGTCCACGCTCAGCAGTTGGCGCTGTACGGCGGTGAGTGTCTCTTGCTGGCGGCGGTTACGGTCAAAGTCGCCGCCCTGTGTGGCGCGGGTACGCGCATACTGGAGCAGGCGTTCCGCGTTAAGCATCTGGCAACCGGGCGTAAATTCTACCGTGATTGTGCCGCGCCCTTCATCAGGATAGTTCGTATCGCGGATGTTTTCCGTTACGCATAGTTCAACCCCACCGGGCGCGATGGTATCCACGACGGTTAAAAACACATCGAAGTTAATCTGCACGAAGTAATCCACCCGGATGCCAAAGTTCTCGCGGATGGTTTCTTTCGCTAAGGCTGGGCCGCCGCCGGGTAAGTCGCTCCCATCGCCGAGATAGTTGGCAAACGCGATTTTATTCGGCTGGAAGCCGGGAACCCGCACCCACAGGTCACGCGGGAAGGACAACAGCCCCATCGTGCGGCGGATGGGGTCAATCTGCACCACAATCATCGTATCCGTGCGGAAGCGGTCTTCAAATTGCTCGTCGCCGCGTTCATCCGTGCCCATCAGCAGAATATTAATGCGGTCTACGTCCTGCCAGGCCGGGAGGTCGGCCAAAATCGCCTGTTCTTCTTCGGAAAGCCCGGCGACTTCCTGCGATGTTTCATCGGTTGTGCCACCGGCTAAAAAGTCGGAGAGTGAAATCTGCCCGACGGAAGATGTCGCCGTCGGTTCCACAGGGGCGGCGTCCGGGTCTGTGGTGTCCGTCTGTGGGGATGGTTCCACAGGCGGCGCAGTCGGTTGGATGGCGTCCGGGTCGGGCGTGGCGGTTGGCTGTAGCTCGAAGACCGACGCTTGCGGCGCAGGCGCGGAGGTATCCACACTGGCGACGCCAAAGGCATCTGCCGCATCCGGCGGATTAAGCGCATACTCGACCAATTCCACCACACTGGGCACTTGTAGCCCCTGGTCGGCGGCGTCGATGACTGCCGTCCGCACAAAGCCATAACTTAATACACTGCACGCCATCGTCGCTAAAAAGAACGTGCCTAACCCAAACATCACGACTAACCAACCGGGAATCCGCATCGTGTCGCCCTCATCTCTGCTACCGGACAATCTGCGCGGCATTATATCACGGGCGGCGGACGTGCATCCATGTGTGCCTGCGGGTACGTAGGGGAATCGTTGTATTGTGGGTATGGGTGACGAGGCTGTTCAAAACTTTGAACAGGTTTTGAACAGGTGCTAAAATTGAGTAAAAATGAGAGAGCAACCCATCATGACAACTTACCCTGATGTTCTGGGCTTCATCACAAAAGAACGCGCGACGTTAGGCGTCATACAAGCCGCCATCGCCATCACACCGCCGGATGCCCCCGCCAACGCGGAACGGCGCGTGATTGTCCTGCTACAAAACATGGAAGACCAGCCGCTGAGTGTGGGCGTGCGTTTTGATTTACCGCGTGGGCGCTTCGTCATCAAGCCGGACTCACCAGAGGTCACGCTCCCGGCGGGCGGGGTGGGCGTGCTGACGGCGGCTTTAAAATCCGCGCCGGATGTGGCGGCAGGGGATTATGTGCTGGGTGCGGAAGTCAGCATCAGGGCCGGGCAAAAAGGCCGCGCCGTCCGCGTGGAAGGCAACCCCTTTGACCCCGACACCCTGCCACCCGCCGCGAAACAGCATCTCGCGGGCTTATTAAAGCTGGCCTATAGCGGCAAGAAGCGCGGCCTGATGCGCGGTCATGCCATAGAAGCACCGTTTCGCATCGGCGGCGGCCAACCTGCGCCTCATCTGCCCAAGCCCGGTTGGGGCATCCTGTGGACGGTAGAAAGCCAGAATGATATGGGCTTGCTGGTGGATAAATACGGCGCGGCTTTTGTGCAGTCGGTGTTAAAGCCGCTTAAGCTGGAGTTGTTATTCCAGCCGATGGCAAAAGCCACCTACGAGCGTTTTAAGGCGGCAGGCTACCCCCTGACCAAAGTTGAGGCGATGACGGCGGCACGGTTGCTGGTCGTCATTTTTGACATCGCCAAAGGGCAGGCAGGCGCAACAAAGGTGGGGGCGCTGGATGTATTCCACACGATAAGAACCCGCCTGAACCCCGCCAGACCGGAGGAAAAACGCGCCTTAACCCGCTACGAGCCGCAGACCGTGCGGGTGATTCTGCCCCAGTGGGCGACGGCCTACCTGCGCCTTATCGCGGCGGATAAGCGGGCATTGCACGACCCGCATCCGGTGATTGTCAAGCAATTGTATGATGAGGTGCTGATGGACGCGCTGTTATATGGCCTGATGTTGGTCGAGCAGGCAAGCGGGGAAGCACTGGGCACGGAAGACGACATGCGCGAATTCGCGGAGCAAGTGGCCGCCAAACTCAAGACACCGGGCGACATGAACTTCTCCTATGCGTATCTGCCGCTAATTCTGGGTGGATTAACCGTGCTAGACCGTGTGATGATGCCGGACGAGCGCATCGGGGATATTATGCGCGATGTGCGGATGATTGTCGAAGACCGTGCGGAAGAAATCACCGACGAGACAGAAACGGTGTACAAAATCGCTGACCGCATGATGGAGATGACGCTCCGCAAATATGGCTTCTTTGGCAGTTCGCGTTAAGCGGTCTTTTCTTCGGCGATGAGTTGTTGCACAGCGCGGATAATTTCCGCATGGCGTGTGCCGTTGGACGCGATAATGCCGTAATTGTTCAGCGTCGTTCCGGTGCTGAAGTCCAACGGTGTGCCGTCAACTTCAGTGGCTGTGCCGCCTGCCGCCTGCAAAATCGCCACGCCGGGCGCATGATCCCAGATGTTGTGCGGGCGCGTACTGCCACTGCGCGGTAGCCGCATATAGACCTCAGCATCTCCGGCGGCGACACGCCCGTATTTTTCCATGCTGTCGGCCTGCTCCACCAAAGAGTCATGGATTCCGGCAATTTCGCGCACCCGTGCCAGCCGCGCCAGCCCACTATGCCCTTTTTCCACACTTTCCAGTGCGCGGAACTGTGCCAATTGCGCCTCTTTGCTGACGAAAATCCGGCGGCGTGCGCTGGGGTCATCCAGTGGCTCGATGAACGCCGCGCCGTTGTAAGCATGGAGCAATGCGCCATTCGGGTAACGTCCACCGGGATAGGCAGGCGCGGCCAGAAGACCGCCCGTCGGCTGGCGGTCTTCCATGATTCCCACCGCGTTAACATAGTGCCTTCCGGCCAAAAAGCCCTTTGTGCCGTCGATGGGGTCAATCACCCACAGGCGCGGCGTCTCTTTACCGGCGTTATGGTCTAGCCAGCCGCGTATTTGCTCCACAGTGGTTGTCTGGCCGATGACCTGCCCGACCAGCGCGGCAACACTGGCGCGACGCTCGGCGTCCAGCACATCCATGAATTGTGCGCCGCTTTCTTCCGCCATCACGCCA
>DAIMZF010000007.1:54688-56459 GCA_036734085.1 Aggregatilineales bacterium | reverse complement strand
TTGTGTTTGAACCTCAGACCACCGTGCATATCGTGGACGTGATTCCGTTTTTAGTCGGTGATTTAAATAATTATCTGCGCTTTTTGCGTGCGGAACGTGAGCAGCAGACTATTTTTATCCAGAATATACCGCCCTACGGCTTTGACTACTACTACCTGAATACCCTATTTCCAGACAATCCCCACGCTTTTTTCGTCAGCCCGGAAGACACACACATTATCGACGTGCTGTTAGAAGTCTTCCCGGAGGTGCTGGGGCCATTCCAGACTGACCACGCACCCGCGATGAATACGGCTTATGTGTTGTACTATCTGCCTGCCAATAGCACGTTTGCGGCCAACGTCGCGGAATAAGCTATGAAGCGGCCTGGTTGCCGGATGCCCGCAAAACCGTTATGATTCAAACAATGCCAATACATGAGGATTATTGTTATGGATAAGCGTATGGTCGATTTTATCCGGGCGTTGCGGGCGGCAGGCGTGCGGATTTCCCTCGCAGAGAGCCAGGACGCGCTGAACGGCGTTAACATCATCGGGGTGGAAAAACCCCTCTCGTTTAAATCCACGATGAAAAGTACGCTCGTCAAAGAGGCCAAAGACCAAAATCTGTTTGAATATTTCTTCCCGCTATTTTTCGCATCCAACCAACCGCCCCTGCAAAACATCCCGGAAAATCTATCGCAGGAAGACCGCCAATTGCTAGAGCAAGCCATGCGCTCGATTGCGGGCATGGGCGAAGCCCTCAAAGCCCTACTCCAACAAATGCTGGACGGTCGCGGCTTTGATGAAGACCAATTGCGCGAGATGGGCAACCGTTCCGGCCTGGAGCAAGGCGCGGATATGTACCAGCGCCCATGGTTCGAGCGCCGCATGGAACGCGCCGCCAACCTGCAACAACTACGCGCTATGATGGAGCAATTGCTGGACGCCTTAGCCCAGATGGGCATGGGCGAAGATTCTCTGCAAGAGCTACGCGACATGATGGAACAAAATGTCGAGGGGTTATCGGAGCAAGTCTCGCAATATACCGGGCAAACGATGGCGGAGCAGATGGCGCACCAGGAGCCACAGGCCAAGCCGGACTTAATGGATGTGCCCTTCCACCGCTTAGGCCAGAGCGAGATTGACCAGATTCGCTCGGAAATCCGCCGTTTGGCGGCGAAACTCCGCAGTCGTGCGTCCCTGCGCCAGAAGCGCAACAAAGATGGTCAGCCAGACCCACGCCGCACGCTCCGCGCCAACATGCGCTACGGTGGAATGCCCATTGAACTGAAGCATAAGACGCGGCACAAAAAGCCCGCGCTGGTCGTCATCTGCGACATCAGCACGTCCGTGCGCTACTGCACGGAGTTTTTGCTCACGCTCATCTACGAATTGCAAGACCAGGTTGCACGGGCGGATAGCTTCGTGTTCATCGGGGATATGGTGAACGTGACGATGCAGTTTAAAGAACACGAACCGCAAGAAGCCGTCCAACGTGTGATGAACGAGAACCGTCCCGGCTATTACAACACAGATTTAGGCAATAGCCTGAATACCTTCCAGCAGGATTTTTACGGCCTGTTGACTGGCAAGACGACGGTCATCATCTTAGGCGATGGGCGCAATAACTATAACAATCCGCGCCTGGATATTGTGTCGGATATGCGCCGCAAGTGCCGCCGCGTCCTGTGGTTCTGCCCGGAGCCGCGTAGCCAGTGGGGGACGGGCGACAGTGACATGCACGAATACGCCAGCAATTCCGACGGGGTGTATTACGTCAATACGCTGAA
>DAIMZF010000007.1:8120-54588 GCA_036734085.1 Aggregatilineales bacterium | reverse complement strand
AGTAGCGCAACTCTTTAAAGCGTTCGCCGATGTTCGCTTTAATAAAGGCGAACGCTTCCTCATAGTTTTTGCGTCCCGGCCCGGTTGCAACGATGAACGGGTCGCCAAAGCTGAAGATAATGTTGAACACAGTCAGGTGGCGGGCGTATATGCGCGCATTGACCGAAGTCTTACGCACCCGGCGCACATCATCCCACGTCAGCGCGGCTTCTCGCCACAAAAAATGAACGGTGATGCCGTCATCATGCACCGTGAAATCCGGTGAATAGACCAGTGAATACGGTGCTAAAAACGCCCAGAATACCCATACGATTGGGTGTACGGGTAAAATTCCGGTGAAGATAAGAAACCCGAAGATGCCCATAAACACCGGGAACGCCGCTTTACCTATCTTACTCTGGCGACATTCGATGATTGTCTCGGTTTGCGTCTGCATTAGCGCGTTCCTTCGTCGTATGATTCGTCATAGGCTGAGGCGGGTGATTGGTCTGGCATGTGCTGGTTGTACATCCAGTGGAGCAGAAGCTCCATATGGTGTATTTTTTGCGCTTGCTCCAACACACCATGCCCGGCGTCGAACCAATGCACCGCTATCGTCTTGCCTGCTTCACGCATGGCGTCTTCATAGGCTTGCATCTGGCGGGCGGGGCATCGGCTATCATTGCGGCCTTGTAGCACCACCACCGGCGCGGAGACATCGTCCACATAAGTGATAGGCGAACCACTGCGGTGGACTTCCGGTAATTCCTGCGGTGTGCCCCCCCACAACGAGCGATGATACCCGCGCAGAGACTCCGCCATGTCTTCATACATCAGCGTCCAATCCGCAATGGCGACAATCGCCATACCGCCCGCCCACAATTCCGGGCGTGTGCCCAGCGCCTGCAACGTCAGGTAACCGCCATAACTGCGCCCGGTCGGGTAGATTTTTTCCGCCTGCGCGATGCCGTTCTGCACTGCCCAATCCCGCGCCGCGACCATATCATCAACTTCGCGGTGACCGAGTATCCCTAAAATCGCGTGTTCAAATGCTCTGCCAAACGTGATTGACCCACGATAGTTAACCGACATCCACGCGAAACCATGATCAACCCACGCCTGCGCCTCCGCATGATATGTCTCGGTCATGACGCTGGTCGGGCCGCCGTGCGTATGCAGAATCATGGGGAACGGCCCGTCGCCTTCCGGCCTGCACAACCACGCTTGCACGGTCACGCCACCGCTTGATTTAAAGTTCACAGATTGCCATGCCCGGCCCGGTGGCGCGAATTGTGTACCCAGCAACACCTGTTTAATTGTGCCTGTGGTAGCATCCAATGTGACCGCGTAGGCCGGATGGGTGGCATCCTGCCAATGCGTGAGGATGTCGCCGTCCTGCCGAATGTAGCTCCCCGTATAAGTACCGCCGGGATGATCCAGCGCGGTTAATGTGCTGGCTGTTAAATCGTACACATACAGTCGATGCACCGCTTGCTCCAATTGGGAGAGCAAAATTCGCCGTCCATCCGGGAACCATGCCTGCGGCGTGATGCTCCCGTGCATCTGCGGCAGTGGAATATCAACCCTGTCCCCTGTCGCCACATCCCAGATGCACGGGCGTTCTTCCCCACTGACATCGGTTGAGCACAGAATACGCGAATCACCTGCGATGGGTGCAAAGGCCAACGGTTGCAGGCTTCCGTCGGTATCTTGCAGGATTTTTACCACTGGCGCGGGATTGTTCAGTTCAAACGCCATCGCGCAGAAGTCGCGGGTGGGGCTGTGTTCCGTCGTGCCGATGACCGCATAACGCGCATCATAACTGAGGATTGGCCCATAAGTAAAAGCGTTCGTTTGGTACAGTAATTCCGGCGTGCCGGGTATCGCATCCGCCGCCATCGTATAAACCCGAAACCCGACGGGGGTCGCTGTGACAAAGCCCACCACCGCGCCGTTAACACTCTGGCTGAGGCTGAACGAGTTATACGGCGGTAAGCCGGGGGCGATGTCCTCACGCGGGGTAGCGGTATCCCCATCAAACGGTACACGCACCCACTTGCCTAGCTCATCGCCTTTTGTATCCTGATGATAATAGATGTACGCCCCATCCGGGCTGATGCCGCCCAACATCACCCCCGCCGGTTCGTCCGTAATTTGCCGTTGTGACCCGCTTTCTACATCCCATGCATAGAGTTGCAGAATGCCACTCACATCACTGACGGCTAACCCGCGTGCGGGGTTGGCCTGTGCATTGAATGTAAAAAAATAAGGCGCAGTAAAGCGTTTCTTCCATGCGGCGGCGGGTGATGTATCCGGTGCAATCATTTTAGCTTGTCAGTTCCTCTAGGCGTTTCACCATATCCGCCAGAATGCTGAAGGTCGTCACAACGGCATCGGGCTTGGTCATGTCCACACCGGCATGATTCAGCGCGTCAATCGGGTAGCGACTGCCGCCCATGCTCAGGAATTCCACGTACTTGTGCGCCGCATTGTCTCCACCTTCCAAAATGCCCTTTGCCAGTTCGTGTGCGGCGCTGATGCCGGTTGCATAGCTATAGGTGTAATAGGCGCTGTACAAGTGGCCGAAGGTCGCCCAGGTGATGCCGATGCGCTCACGGTCATAGGCCATTTCATCCCCATAAGCCTCTGCGAATAAGTCCGCGCACAGGTCGATGAGTTCATCGGCGGTGGGGGTTTCGCCCCGTTCTACCCGCCCGTGCACTTCTAGCTCAAAGCGGGAAAGCGTGGGCATAATCAGGAAGTAACGGTGGAAGTTGTCCATTGCTTCTTCGATGAGCGCAACCTGGAAGTTAGCATCCGGGTTGGCCTGGCGCAGATGGGCACGGGTCATGGCCTGGTTAAAGTTGCTGGCGACTTCCGCCGCGAACAACGTATACCCGGCGTTCACCGACGCCTGGTTCTCGCGGCTGAGGTAGCTGTGCATACTGTGGCCGAGTTCGTGCGCCAATGTAGACAGCGCCCCCATCGAATCATCATAACTCATCATGATGAACGGGAATGTGTCGTATGTGCCGTAGGAAAAAGCGCCCTGCCGCTTGCCGACGTTCACGGCGCGGTCTACCCAGCGATCCTGGAGCGTGCCCTGCCGCAATGCGTTTACGTAGTCATCGCCCAATGGCTTCATGCCCTGACTAATCCAATCCACAGCCTGTTCATACGGCACATGCGGCGGTTGTTTGGCGATTGGCGCCCAGATGTCATAAGGGTGGATGGCGTCCGCGCCCAGTGCCTTACGCTTGGCCGCCCAATAACGATGCCATGTGGGGATGTTCTGTTTAAACGCTTCCAGCAGATTAAAGTAAACTTCGACCGGCACATTATTCTCGTACAGGCTCGCGTGCAAGCTGGATTCATAACCGCGCACACGGCTATTGAACACATCCTGCTTAACACTGGCGATGTAAACCGCCGCCAACGTATTTTTAAGCTCAAGGTACTTGTCGGTGTAGCTCTCATAAGCGGAACGGCGCAAATCGGGGTCGGGGCTGTTATACAGCGTATCCAGCGTGGCCTGCGCGACTGGATATTCCGCGCCTGTGCTGTCCTTCGCCGCGCGGAACTGCATGTCCTGGCTCGTCAACGCCTCGAAGATGGTTTCCACCGCGCCGAATGGCTCGCGCACCATGCCCAGCACTTGCTCAACTTCATCACTGCGGACGTGCTTCTGCCGCCGGAATAAGTCGTCAATATACATGGCATAATCGCTGAGGCGTGGCTCGGACGCCACCCAGCTATCCAGCGTATCGCGCCCGACACGTAATAATTCCGGGTTGGCAAAAGCGACCGTCGCGGCGAACTGCCCATAAAGTGACCCGGCACGGCCTACCATCGCGGTTGTCTGGCTATCGGTTGAATCAACAGATTGTTCCATCACTGCATAAAAGTAAACGCGCATAATATCACGCTGAACAACGTCTACTTTTTCCATAAAGTCGGCGAGTTGGCTGGCGCTATCCGCTAATTTGCCCGCATAACCGCCCAGTTCCGGCAACCTTGCCGGGATGCTTTCTGCTGTCGCTTTCCATGCGTCACGGTCAGCAAAAACGGATTCACGATTCCATTTTTGGGCAGTATCAATCGTGGAACGTGCCGCTAAAGTGCCTGATGTCATAGCCAGCTACTCCTTAATAATAAAAATCCATTTGAAGGGATTTTAACATTGAAATTTACTTATCGCTATAACGTGGATTTGCATTATTTGTGATTCGTGCAAGAATGTACCCAACAAACTCTCGTTTATCCAAAAGCAAGACCACATTCGGAAAGAGACTTCACTGTGATTGTAAATTTACTATTGGTGGCGGGCGGAATCACCATGTTGTATTATGGCGGCAATTGGCTGGTTGATGGCGCGGCGCGGCTGGCACGCTCCTTCGGTATTTCCGCATTGGTGGTGGGTTTAACGGTGGTGTCCTTCGGAACATCCATGCCGGAATTAATGGTCAGCCTGAGCGCGGTCTTCACCGGCACAAGTGATATTTCTGTGGGCAACGTCATCGGCTCTAATATCGCTAATATCGGCCTTATTCTGGGTATCTCCGCTATTATCTTCCCCATCAGCATACACATTATGCTGGTACGCCGGGAAATCCCCATTTTGATTTTAATTACGCTGTTTAGCGCGTTTGCCTTCTCCGATGGGCGCATCGGGCGCGATGATGGCGCTATTCTGGTGGCCGGACTCATCGCATTTAACGCGCTGATGCTGTATTTTGCCAGCCAGGACCGCAAAGAAAAGCGCATTGTAGACATCCGCGCAACCCAACAGATTGAACAAGCGACCATCATGATGCCCAACCAGCGCCCACGCGAAGTAATGCGACTGCTCATCGGGCTGGTTGTGCTGTCCATCGGCGCACAGTTAACTGTAACAGGCGCTATAAGCGTCGCGCGGGCTTTTGGCATCAGCGAGCTTGTCATCGGCGTGACGCTGGTCGCTGTGGGCACATCCCTGCCGGAGCTAGCAACATCCGTGACCGCCGCGATACGCGGACAAAGCGACATCGCTATCGGGAATGTGGTCGGCTCTAACGTCTATAATCTGCTGGCAATTCTGGGCTTTACCGCACTCATCCGCCCCATTCCTTTATTCCAGACGATCACCTTCCGCCCGTACAACGAATTACTACAATCGCCTGTGGTGGTGGATTACGAGACGTTTTATCAGGTCACGCGGGTGGATGGCCCGGTGATGCTGGGGTTTACCCTGTTGCTTCTGCCGTTGGTGCTGAATAAACGCATCGAGCGTTGGGAAGGGTTCCTGCTGGTGGGGTTATATATCGCGTTCAGCGTCTTTGCGTTTGTCCGTTAAGGCGTGGAATTTATCTGCCTTGCGGGGTCACGATAACATACCGTGACCCCAGAATTTGTAAAACAGGTTATGCGTTTTCCGGTTGGGCAACCGGGACGAACTGCACTTCCAGGCTAATCTTCACATCTTTAGCGACCAGCACGCCGCCAGCTTCCAGCGCGACGTTCCATGTCAGGCCGAATTCTTCACGGTTGATTTTGCCAGTGGCTTCAAAAGCGGCCATCTTATTACCAAACGGAGTCACACCTTCGCCCAGGAATTCAACTTCCAACGTCACGGACTTGGTCACGCCACGAATTGTCAGGTCGCCTGTCACCTGTGCCACGCGCTCACCATCCAGCTTGACACCGGTGCTGGTGAAGGTCATCGCCGGGAAGTTCTCCACATCGAAGAAATCCGCGCTACGCAGGTGATTGTCGCGGTCTGCTGTACCTGTATTGATGCTGGCGAGTTGTACGGTGGCGCTCACAGCAGAGGCGGCGGGGTTCGCCGGGTCAAATTCCAGTGTAGCGGAAAAATCATCAAAGTTACCACGCACGGTACTCACCATCATGTGTTTTACGGCGAATTCCACGCGGCTGTGGGTGGGGTCGATTTGCCATTGGGTCATCGGGTTGTTCTCCTGTTGTATATTTTAGATTGTAAGCGGACTACAGTCCACTTATAGAATTAAGCATAAACCATGTACACAACATCCGCAAGTTAAAATCGTATCAGAATCAGATGAAGGAGAATTAATCTTGTAGAGGATTTATGGCATTTAAACCTAAACACACACAGGGGAACATCCCGGAGCGACCTTTGTCTTGCATCGCTCCATTCGTTCAGCATCTATCGGTTAGATGAACATTTGCACAGCTTGCACCAGGTTATCGCGCCCGGCGGCGTAATCGCGCAGGTCAACCATCTGGTTTGCAGAGACCGAGTACGGCAAGGAAGAATTCACATCTCCGGCGGCCAACACAGGCAACACCGGGATTTCGTGGGCGTGCATCAGCCCGATTTCGCCGTGCATCCAGTCCGAGTGCCGCCCTTCCGGTGAAAGCGCCACAATCGCTAATTTTATATTTTCTGCCACCGGGTTGATGAGTACCTCCACGCCGAGTGCTTCTACATCCTGCTTGATGTGGCGCAGGATTTCTTCATCCTGCGTGACGGCGAACAGACCGACACGCGGTTTAGGTGGCGGGGGTGTTTCTTCGCGCTGGCTTTGTTGTTGTCCGCGTCCGCGTTGGGGCGCACGCGCCGGTGCGGGGGATGATTGAGGCGGAGGCGCGGCTGACGGCGCGGCGGGCGGCGGATAGGATGACCCCACGTAATCATCAGCCTCTTTGCGGCGTGCGACGGCTTCTTCCTGTTCGTCGGCTTCTGCAGATTCCGCGACTTCCAGCGCAGGCGGGAAGAATGGCATCGCGGCGGAAAGTGGGTCTGCCATGCCTTCCGCCTCCGCCTCTGTTGCGGATTGAATGCGTACATGCTGGGCGATAGCTTGCGGCAACGCGCCGACGATACGTTCAATATTGTCTAAAAATTGCCGCCCACCGTCCAAACGCGGGATGTTTGCCCGCATCATGCCGCGAATGTCGTCCGGCAGGGCGTCCGTGCTGGGGGTCGAAGCACCGTCCACTAAAATCGGCGCAACCAATTTGCCCATCGCCAGCGCCTTGCTAATCTCCAGACGCACATAATCCACATTGCCCGTATTGGCGCGTTCTTGCAGAAGTTCCAGCCAGCGCGGGCCGATGATGACCAGCATTACATCAACTTTTTGGATTTGCTCAATGATAAAAACTTCAAAGTCCACAAACGGCGGGATGGCGTCAAAATCCATGAAGACATTTTCCCGCTTGTAGGACAGCATAAACCAGTCGCGCACGCGCTCCGCGAAACATGTGCTATCTGCACGGCGATAGCTGACGAAGATTTTTATGTCGGTGTTCATAGGCGATTACCATACAGTTGAAAATTAAGTGTGAGATAACGAATACCCATGCGCTTTAAAAGCACATGGGCACAGTCTAACACATCTCAAACCATCAGTCGAATAGCTCATCCACCATCAAGCGGAACGCGCCGCCTTCGATGTAGCCATTCACGCGCACGTTGTATGTGCCGTCCATTGGGAGCGTGAAGATAAAGCGCGGGTTAAGCGTGCCGTCGCTGTCGTCCACCTCCGCCAACACAGCCCCATCCGGCGCGATGAGTGCGGCCACCGGGTCGAATGTCTCGTCTGTGGCTTCAACATAAACCTGTATGCGCTGTCCCATCCGCCCATAAAAGGGATAGAAGGCGTATTCACTATCCGGCACGGTATCGCGGCGTGTCAACACGGGGAAGGTAGACGGGGGCGGTGTGGCGGTCGCGGCGAAGTTCACATAGCGCCAGATAAGGCCATAATCCCCTGTCAGGGCTTGTTCCATCCCTGGCTGGATGATGCCGCCATCGTCCGGGCGGGCGTTGGCCGCCGCCATCACGCGGATGATATACGTACCATCACGCGGAATTTCCACTTGCTGAATCAACGCGGCGCGGTTGCCACCACTGTTATCATCCGTCGCCAGGATGACATCCGGCTGGTCTGCGGCGACGATTTCCACCATCGGGTCAAGCAGAGAATCCCCCGCAGGCGTGACGCCCAGCGCGATAATATCGCCCGCACGCAATTGTACCGACCACACATCACGCTGGCCGCGTCGCTGTATGCTTCCGCTTTGGCGCTCACCAAAGGGCGGCACAGGCATACTCACATCCAGCCATGTAGAGCCAATGCCATAGCTGATTAAGTAACCGCCTGCCAGCCCTTGATACGGCCCGACAAAGACCTGATACACACCACTTAGCCCTGCCCTGAGGGGCGATACGACCGTGTCCCCGTTCGCGTTGGATGTATCACTATTAGCGACTGCCACAACCTGACCATCTGGTGCTAAGACCTCAAACTGAAGCCGCGCCTCACTGCCCGGTATCGCGCCGCCGCCTATCGTAATCACCTGCCCGGCGATGAGTTCAATGGCGTAAATGACAACGGTAGTGGGGTTATCCAACACACTAATCACCGGGCCATGGTCACGCAGGCGTACCCCTGTGGATACAAAGGCGGGGGTCGGTATACCCGCGTAGGTCGGCACAGGCGTCAGGGTGGGCACTTGTGGCGGATTAGGCGTGACAACGGCCAGCATGTCATACTGTAACAATCGCACGGAATAGCCTCCAGGTACATTGGCGGCGGCCTGCACGGTGTATAACCCGTCTTGCGGCAAAAGCACATTTTGGATCACGGCGATACGCTCCCCGCCGCTTTCGCTGTCCAAAGCCATAGGCAAACCGAGTGGGTCGTAGAGTGTCAGGCGCGGGTACACATCACCGCCGACGCCGCGCATCTCCAGAGCGACATACTGCCCGGCGCTCCCGTTAAAGGTGTAGACATGCGCCGCGAGATTATCCGTGATTGTGCCGCCAATGGTTTCGTTATGCGCTAACTGCGCAATGAACGCGCCTAACCCGGCATAAATCGGTGTCGGGGTGGGCACACCCACAATAATCGGGATGTTGGTCGATTGTGCGATGTTGGGGTTGGGTTGGTCTGCATAGCCCACGCCGATTTGATACGCGCCAAACACGCCTGCTTCCGCCGTCTGCACGCTGACCGTATACAGGCCGCTTTCCGGTAAAAATACACGGATTTCCGGCTCACGCTGTAGCACGCGCCCTTCCACCGTGCGGACGGTCAGCAGGACGGGCAAGCCCACCGCCCGCACAATAATTTCATCCCCTGCCGCCGCACTGAATTCCCATACATCCGGCTCATCAGACTGCAAGCGCCCGGCTTCCGCCACCCACAATTCCAGCGTCCCGGCAAACCTGCCGACAGGGGTATTCGTCGGGGCGGCTTGTGGCTCCGCGATGATTTCTTGAGTGGGGGCTGGGTCTTGGGTTAGGTCTTGGGCGGGAAGGTCTTCAATGACGATGTTCACCCGCGTGGGGATGATGATGTCTTCATCACTATTGCCGGAGCATCCAGCAAGCACAACAAACAATACACAGACGATACAGAGCCGTTTACGCATGGCCTATCCTTAACATTCGACACATCAGAACAAATCTTAACGTCAAATGCAGGGTAGGCCAAGTCGGACTCATCAACGGGGTTAGCTGGTCGGGGCTTCGTAGGCGATGCCCAGCCGCTCCAATTCTTCCAGAATGAATAACTCGAAGATTTCGTAGGGCTGTGCGCCACTGACGAATTGACCGTTGATGACAAAGCCGGGCGTGCCGCGTGCGCCGACAGATTGCGCGTCGTTGCTATCGCGCACAATACTGCTAAGGTGGCGTTGGGTATCGTAGCAATCACTGAATTCGTCAAGGTCTAGCGATAATTCTGTGGCATATTCCAATAAAACGCCGTCCAGAGCGACTAAATCATTGCCGCCCAAACGCGCCTGATTGCTAAACAATAGGGCATGGTATTCCCAAAAAGCGCCCTGCTCGTTAGCACATTCCGCCGCCAATGCGGATTGCACCGCGTTCTGCCCACCAACACCGGGAAAATCCCGGTAGACATAGCGCACATAGCCATCAAAGTTTTCCAGCAAGGGCGTAAGCGTCTGGGAAAAATGCCGCCCGCAGAAGCTACATAAAAAGTCGCTGAATTCCACAATCACAATCGGCGCGTCTTCCGGCCCCAGGTACGGGCCATCCCCCATCATGTAATTGCGTTCGCGCTCTAGCTGGTTTAGCGCACCTAATACGATGCCTTCAATCTGTGAAGCATCCAGCGCGGGCGCGGCCACATCCACCGGAGATTGTGCAAGTTCCGCAGAGGCCAGTTCTTCGCGCACTACCGTGCGGATTTGCTCGGTGGTTGTGCCAACGGCGGCCACCAGCGTATCACTCAAATTATTGCGGATAGCCAGTTCAAATTCATCTTTGACGATGTTCCGCACCTGCCGAGAATCCAGCCCTTGCCCGGCAATCGCCAGGCCGACAAACACGCCTGCTACCATAAAGACAATGCCGACGATGACGGTATTCACCAGTTCGCGTGAAATTGTGAAAACCTCCTGCGTTGGCGGAGATTGTTGTTGATCTTCCACTAGCCATTCCCTTTCAAAAAATAATCCTGTCAATCTGCTTTGATTGTATCAAAATCCGTGCCCGGCATGTGTAAAAAATTACACACACTTTACAAGTCATACACTTTTACAGACGCGCCAAAGGCCGCTTAATTTACCGTCAAGGTGTGGCTCATCACCGGTTCACCCTTTTGTGCTACATTTCACTTAAGACATGAGTCAGGAGTTTAGAACACCATGCAATACAGTATCGACCCGACGTTTTCCGTCTATGCGTTGGTAGAGCGTACCCAAAAACAAGCACAGACCAGCGCGATGTATAACCGTCGCACCATGAGCGTCGTCAGTAATGAGATTGAAAACAGCACGATTATTGATGGTGCGCCTAACCGCATCTTTTCCAGCTTTCAATTTATGAGCAAGTTCTTGCCTCAGGTGAGCCGCTATCAAAAAATAGCGGAACGCGCCGAGTCCGTCTATGTGTTTGGGGTGATGGATGTAGACAATCTGCCGCAAATCCCAAATCTACACTATGTCCCGCTACAACCCACCGACCAACTCGCGCGCGAATGGTTCCTGGTGTCTTACAGCAAGACCTTTGCGACTGTGCTTGCCACAGAGGAAACGAGCGACTTCCGCAATACGCCGGATTACCTGCGGCAGTTTAAAGGCATGTGGTCGTTTGATGTCAACCTGGGGCATATCGTACAGGAGTGGCTGACAAGCACAGTGGATGCAAAATCCCTGATCGTGAGCGAAGCCGACCACGATAAGCGCACCCAGCGTATTCTGGTCAATAACATCATGAAGCGCATGACGGATCGAGTCGCGCAACGCAAAGGCGGCAACATGGTAGAAACACAGGAACAACTGCGTATTGTCATCCAGAACGTACTAAACCCCGCCATAGCGGTTTAAAGTCGTTGCGCTACAGGGGCAAATCTTCGCTATAATACAAGTTAAGTCTTTAGTCGTCAGGCTTTAGATATTCGTTGCTAAGATGTGCGATACAGCATCGTTTATCCATGAACTTACTTTAGTGAAAGGTTTGCCTTTGCAATCACCATATCTGACTGGCCTTGTGGTCAAAGAACAAAGTGGCTTCTTTTGGGTAGAAGTCGCGGACGGCACAGTGTATATGTGTCGCTTGCGTGGCCGCCTGATGGAAGACGCCCAATCCTCTGATATTGCCGCTATTGGCGACCGTGTACAAATCAGCATCCTGGAAAACGATGAATCCGGTGAAAAAGGTGTGGTCGAAGCCGTTGAGGAACGCCACAGCGTTTTATCACGCTCCGCGCGGACTGTCGGCCAGCGCGGTGCGGGCGATGCCGAACGCGAACACGTCATCATGGCGAACGCGGATGCGATTCTGTTTGTATTCGCGGCGGCGCAACCCGCCCCCAAAACCCACCTGCTTGACCGTATGCTGGTCGCGGGCGAGATTTCCGGCGTGGAAGAGCTTGTGATTGTCGTCAACAAGATTGACCTGGAAGACCCCACCAACATCGATGCGATGTTCCAGCCATATGTGGCGATGGGCTATACCGTCATTTACACCAGCGCGAAGGAAGGACGCGGCGTTGAAGCCTTGCGCGACATCCTGCGCGGCAAAATTTCCGCCTTTAGCGGGCCTTCCGGCGTTGGCAAGACCAGCCTGCTTAATCGGCTTCAGCCGGATTTAGGCCGTCAGGTGAAGCAAGTCAGCAATTATCATCAGGAAGGCGTGCATACCACCCGCGATAGCGCCCTCATCAAGCTGGATGAAGCCCTGTATGGCGCGAACACCTATTTAGCAGATACACCCGGAATGCGGACGATTAACGTTTATGATGTGGAGCCGGAAGAACTGGACGGCCACTTCCGCGATATTGCCGCCCATGTGGAGCAATGCAAGTTCCGCAATTGCAAACATAATCGGAATGATCCGGGCTGTGCTGTGCGCCAGGCCGCGCTGGATGGGCGCATCGCCAAAGCACGCTATAAAAGCTACATGAAGCTCCGGCAAGAACTAGAGGAAGCCTTCACCACCCTTTACGGTTAGGAAGAATCACCATGAATCCAGATGCAATTGGGCGGGTATTACGTGCCAGCACACGCGGATATGCCTGCGGCACACACAGCAACCGGCTAGGCGATAAACACGACTTCGGCGCATTCGTCAAAGTGCCTGTTGCCAACAATGCCGATATTATCGCTCTCGGGCTGATTTACGCCGTCGAGATTAAAGACGATTTGCTGATTAACGAGTTAGTCATGGCGGAATCCGTAGACCCTAATGTGCTACGCGACCAGCGCGAAAACCGCATGATTCCAGTAGAAATCAGCGTCATTAACATCGGCTACGGGCGCGGGCGGGATTTTGTCCACAGCTTGCCGCCACGCCCACCGATGAGTTTATCCGAAGTAACGCTTTGTACGCGGGATGATGTGCTATTTTTTACATCCAGGTTGGATTTTTTGCGGCTTGTCCTGCACGCCTCAGAAGTCCCGTCGGATGACCTCATCGCGTCGGCGGTGCGTTATGCCCGCTATGCCTACGATGACGGAGAGCAAGAGGCGTTTCTAATCCGCGCAGGGCAACACCTGGCGAAGATGCTGGGCGCAGATACCCGGCGACTGTCGTCTATCCTGGCATTACTGCGCCCCTAGCGGATGCTATCTATCGTTGGAACGGTCAGGACATCGCGTTAAGTCAGCTCTAATTGTGCCTCAGCCGTGCGCGCAACATCATCCAACATCCCTAAACGACTGAACTCCAGCATGACGTGTTGTAACTTACGGGCGGCGGTCGTGCGGCGTCCGCGTTTGGCTAAACTGACGGCCTGCGCGAACATCGTCCGGGCGATTTCCGCCTCAGCATTCAGCAGTTTAAAGGCTTCCAGTGCGGCACGGAAGTAATCGTCGGGGTCGTCACTGTAGCCCGGTTGCGGCGCACTGCCGAGCGCCGTCAGCACATCGCCGATGGTACGGTTAGCGTAGCCGCGCAAGATGGGGTCGCCGGTTGTCTCCGCTAATTTGAGCGCCCGCGCCGCTTCTTCCCATGCGGCTTGTGGCTCGTTCTCGCGTAGACTAATCACCGCCGTGCCGTGATGCACCTCACACAACAAGCGATAGTACGTCTGGCGGTTTGTTTCGCTGTCCTGTGGATGTTGGCTGGAGAGTGCCAACCCCCGCGCCAAAACACGCCGCGCCTCTGTATTTTGCCCCAGCGTCACCAAGACCAGACCCTCATTGACGGTTGCCATCGTCAATGAGCCTACATCGTTGAATTGCTCCGCGATGCGCTGTACGGATTGGTACAGTCGTAAAGCACGGGCAAAATCGCCCTTAAAACGGTAGTTCTCGCCCTGATTTAAATCAATAATGCCTACCCGCCGCAGGTTGCCCCCCCGATGATACAACGCACGGGCGCGTTCATTGTGGTGGATGCTGGCGTCCAGGTTGCCACGATAATGATGAACATATGCAAGTAATTGTTCCGCCCGGCCTTGATTAATGTCCTGGCTATTCTTTTCCGCGTCGCGGCTGAGTTTAGTCAGTTGGCCGATAGCGCCGTCAAAAGTAGCTTCACCCTGTTCCCACTGCCGCAGAACGTCCATACAACGCTGGTTAAATTCCGGTGTTGGCTCGTTAGCGGTCTGCTGATTGATGCTAACCATGCTGTACTTCCTGTGTATGAATTTAATATGTTTTTAAGATAACGTAAAACAGGGGGAAATGTTATAGCCACTTTCGCCAAAGATGTTCTGTACAAAAGGGTACACTTCGATTACAATGGGTTCTTAGTGGCTCAAAAAGGTTCAAACCTGTTAACTTTTATCAACCTTCGTACCGGATGCAAAGGCGGTGTGTTATGTATAGTAAAAAGTTGCGATACTGTTATAAAAATCGCTGACATCCCCCCACACACGTTGTCATTAGCGTGGGAAAAGTGCTACAATAATTGTCGATAGATATGATGATAATGGTAGTCTGAGATCGGTTGAATAAACGACCTTTTCCCCCCCGACGGCGTAACACATACAGCGCGTGCGTGGTGGTTGCTCATCGGCAGATTTTTGACCTATGAAGGTAACGAACCATGACTAACCGTGATACTGACACTCGTGCTTGCACTCTCGTTGATGTGCCCCTCATCCGCCGGATAAGCGAAAGAGCTGTGGTACTGGATACTGAAATCGGCTATACCCGCGATCTTCACGGGCCAAACGGCGCGATGCTATCCGGTGTTCTGCTCCCTCATCGCCACATCTTTACGTTGATGGGACGCTCCGACCGTGAGCAAGTGGTCGGGCAATTCCGCATCGCCGCGCAGGAAAACGTCGCGCATATTGTGTATCTAGCTCCCAGTTTACGCACGACGGATGACGATACTGTGTGGTTGCACCTGCTGGATGCGATGGCGCGTGAAGCCGGACGCCAGCACGCGAGTGTGCTGGTGGGCGAAGTGGATGAGGATAGTCTGTTATTCGAGACCATGCGCTATAGTGGCTTTGCGGTCTATGCGCGTCAGCACGTTTGGCGACGCTTGCCCGGCCATTACCCTGCGCCGACCGATGAAGCATTTACAATTACAGAAAGCCGGGAGACAGACATCGGCGCGATACAAGGGCTGATGGCGCGGCTAGTGCCTTCCATGCTCCATCATGTGATTATCCCCCACAACCTGACGGGCGGCTGGGTGTATAAGCAGGATGACCGCGTGATGGCTTACATCGGCGTCAGCACCGGGCGGCAGGGCATTTACCTGATGCCTTACATCAACCCGGATATTGCAGAATTGGTGGCGGGGATTTTGCACACTCTTATACAAAACCTACAAGGTACGGATAAACTACCTGTATATATAAGAGTCCGTCGTTATCAGGATTGGATTACAAGCGCGTTGGATACCCTCCAATTCGAGGCCGGGCCACCGCAGGCGTTGATGGTACGTCACATCAAAGCACTGGTGCGGCAATCCCGGTTTAAACTGGCACAAGCGGCATTAAAGATTGTCCCAAGCATTGTACCTATGCGGGCCGCCAGCCACCTTATCAACTGTCAGCACGTTTGCCAGAGGGTACACCCTGGCGACCTAAAGCACAAAGCAAAAGGCACAATATGGAAAGACGCATAACGGACGACATCGACAAGTTAAAAGCCGTCTTGCCGGATTTCATCAACGATAAACTCGCGACAATCGGCAACACGGATGAATTACTGGAAGTCGTGCTTGACTTAGGGCGTTTGCCTTCCGCCCGGTATGTAGAAGGCGAAGTCGCTATCGCGGATGGCGAAGTCACCCGCGAACATCTGGACTCAATCGTAGAGCGCATCGGCGAATTTGACGCCGATAATCGCGCTGGTATGGAACGCACCCTGCATCGTATCTCCGCCATCCGCAATCGGCGGGGGGATGTTGTCGGCCTGACGTGCCGCGTGGGGCGGGCGGTGTATGGCACTATCGACATTCTGGAAGACCTGATTATGTCCGGCCAGAGTGTGTTACTGCTGGGGCCGCCCGGTGTAGGCAAGACGACCATGCTCCGTGAAGCGGCGCGGGTATTGGCAGACCACAAGCGCGTGGTCATCGTGGATACCTCCAACGAAATCGGCGGTGATGGGGACGTGCCCCACCCGGCGGTAGGCCGTGCGCGGCGGATGCAAGTCAACCACCCGGAACGTCAGCATGAGGTGATGATTGAAGCGGTGGAAAACCATAACCCGGAAGTCATCGTGATTGATGAAATCGGGCGGGAACTAGAAGCGCAGGCCGCCCGCACGATTGCGGAGCGCGGCGTGCAACTCATCGGCACGGCGCATGGTAACGCACTGGAAAACCTGATGCTGAACCCGACGCTGACCGACCTTATCGGCGGCATCGAATCCGTGACATTGAGCGACGAAGAAGCCCGGCGGCGCGGCACGCAAAAAACCGTGCTAGAGCGCCGCGCCCCACCGACGTTTGATGTTCTGGTGGAAATCCAGACTCGTGACCGCATGGCCGTTCACCTGAGCGTATCCGACTCGGTTGATGGTGCGTTGCGTGGGCGCATCCAGCCGATTGAGCTACGCCACCGTGATAAAGCAGGCGAAATCCATGTTGAGGACTATCTGCCGGATATACGCGGGATGACCAACGAACGCAACCCATCCCCCCCACCGCAACGGGGCGGGCGCGATAGGCGCGGGCGTGAAGGACGGCGCAACGGGCGCGACAACCCGCCAGAGGAAAACGGCAACGGCGACACGACAGGCAACGGGACGCTCATCCCTGCCACAGAGCGCCCGCCGATGGTGGCGGATTTTTCGCCGGTGTTACCGGACGGCGGCACGTTACAGCAGATGACGGTCTACGTGCATGGGGTGGCGAAAAGCCGCCTGCAACAAGCGGCTAAACGCTTACACGTTCCGCTTGATGTAACCGAAGACCTGAGCCATGCCGACGCGCTGGTGACGATGAAAAACTACTATCGACAGCGTCCACGCCTTATCCGTGAGGCGGAGGCCAGCGGCCTACCGATTTACGTCTTAAGGGCGAACACCGTCAGCCAGATGGAGAACTTCATCATTGACGTGTTCCAACTGGAGGTAAACCCGCTTGACCCTTTTGGGGAGGCGCTCCGGGAGGCTGAGACAGCGATTATGCAAGTGCAAGCGGGCGCGAATTACATCGACCTTCACCCGCAAGCCAGCACGATACGCCGTCGTCAGCACGAGCTTATTCGTAAAGCTCAGTTATCCTCCCGGAGCGTCGGCACAGAGCCGGAACGCTACATCCGCATTTTTCGCGGCGAAGTTGAATAAAGTAACTCATACAAAAACGGGCGCGGAAGACTTCCGCGCCCGTTTTTAGATTCTACACACAAACCAACTATTTCATGCCGTCTGTCGTCTTCATCAACGTCAAGCCTTGCATCGCCCACCGGGAAAACGCCTCATCCGCTATCGCGTCGAAGTCAATTTCTGGATGGCCGACGGACGACATGGTATCCGTCAGCACGCGGATTTTACTAATCTGCTCCGGCGGATAGTGCCGCATCATGGAGCCGACTGTCTCTAGCAAGCAGTGGCTTTTGGCCTGCCCCGCCACGTAAATTTTATCATATTGCGCCATTTCGTCCAGTAGTGCGCGGTTCACATCCCCTTGCGGATGCTCCGGGATTTTCACTTCCGGCTCAATCGCGGAATAATTCTCGGTCTGCGGGATCATGCCCTTCACAACATAAGTCGGTTGGGCTTGGCGGGCGATGGTATGATAGGCGACGGCTTCCGCGACGGCGGGCACAAGTGCCTGGCCGGGCGTGCCCAACAACACATGGTACGGCCAGACCATCAACTGCTTCTTGGCGGTTTCCTCTAAAATCTCGACATATTGGCGTGACCACGCCTCATCGTACAACGGACGCCACACGCCGCGCTCAATATCCGCACTGGTGATGGGCGTAAACCCGCCGGGATGCTGTCCGTTTTGGTCAACCCACCACGCCGGATGAAAAATCTGGATGGGTAGGTGGGTGTCCAGAGTCAGCCCCATTTTGCTGATGCGCGGCGCGTGCGCGTACATCCAATCGACCATTCTCCGGGTATCATCAATCGCGCCCGCTATCGGCAGTGCGCCGTCCGGGTGGATGAAGTCAATCTGTACATCAATCACCAGCAGATAAACTTGTTTGGAGTCCGCATCGGCGGCGGTTAAATTTGCGGCGAGTCCGGCGGCACTGGCGGCGGGGATGTTGGGTTTAAGCAGTGTGCCGATGCTTTCGGGGGTATAAAAATCTAGGTTGATACTCACGGGTTGTCTCCTTGCTATCGGTCATTTTTGATTATAATGACGGCGCATAGGTACACGATGAGATGTTGATAAATTGGGCTGAGAATCTAAAAACTGTTGAAACCCGGCATTATGCCGTAAGATAGTGGCGCTTTCTATCCATTTTGGGGTTCTTACTAAAAAGAGACAAACACAAAAAAGGAAACATCATGCTAGGGATTGCTTTCTCCGGTACAGCCACCGGGCAGACATGGAACGGGAATGACATCGCGTATGACGCCGACGGCATCCGCGAACGCTTGCTGGACATCACCCAACCGCTTGTGGTTGTGCAGGATGGCACGCGCATCGGTGTGGGGCGTGGTGGCACATTGGGCGGGGGCGGCTTTAGCGTGTTAGCCTCCGTCCCGGCGGTGAACCCGGCGCAGTTCGGGGATAACACCTTTTTGGCCGATCATCATGTGCGCTATACCTACACTGCCGGGGCGATGGCAGGCGGCATTGCCAGCGAAGACCTTGTGATTGCGCTCGGCAAAGCCGGGTTGATGTCATCCTTCGGTGCGGCGGGGTTAGTCCCGCCCCGTGTGGAAGCCGCTATTCAGCGCATCCAGGCGGAATTACCGCACGGCCCCTATGCTTTTAATCTCATCCACAGCCCCAACGAGGCGGCGATGGAACGTGGCGCGGTGGCGCTTTACCTTAAGTACGGCGTCAGGACGATTGAAGCGTCCGCGTTTTTGGATTTAACCGCTAACGTCGTGTGGTATCGTGCCGCCGGACTCAGCCGCAACCCGGACGGAAGCGTGAACATTGGCAACCGCATCATCGCCAAACTCAGCCGCCGCGAAGTTGCCTCATTGTTCATGCGCCCCGCACCGGAGCGTTTGCTAACGCCATTGGTGGAGCAAGGGCTTATCACCGCAGAGCAAGCGGAACTGGCCGCGCTTGTGCCGATGGCGGACGACATCACCTGTGAAGCGGATAGCGGCGGGCATACAGACAACCGTCCGTTGGTCGCGTTGTTGCCGTCTATTCTGGCATTGCGGGACGAAATCCAGGCAGAGTACAACTATCCGGTTGCGGTGCGCGTGGGCGCGGGGGGCGGCATTGGCACGCCGAGCGCGGCACTGGCGGCCTATATGATGGGCGCGGCGTATGTCGTCACCGGGTCAATCAACCAATCCGCGATGGAAGCAGGCTCATCATTACATACGAAAAAAGTATTGGCAGAAGCAGATATGGCGGATGTCGCGCCTGCTCCGGCGGCGGATATGTTCGAGATGGGCGTGAATGTACAGGTACTTAAGCGCGGCACGATGTTCCCCATGCGGGCGCAAAAGCTGTACGAACTCTACAGCGAATACGCCAGCATTGACGACATCCCGACCAAAGAGCGCGAAAAGCTGGAAAAAACCGTCTTCCGCACGACATTAGAAGATATTTGGGCGGGCACAGTCAGCTATTTTAACGAGCGCGACCCAGAACAAATCCGCCGGGCGGAGGCCAACCCCAAACGCAAGATGGCGCTCATCTTCCGGTGGTATCTGGGCTTGTCGTCGCGCTGGTCAAACACAGGCGAACAAGGCCGCGAACTGGATTATCAAATCTGGTGTGGCCCGGCGATGGGCGCGTTTAATGCGTGGGTGAGCGGAACTTACATGCAGGATTATCAACATCGGCATATTGCAGACATCGCGGAACACATCATGCGCGGGACGGCGTTTTTATACCGCGCCCAACTGTTGCAGATGGCGGGCGTGCGCCTGCCTTCCGCATGGACGGCTTACACCCCTGTTGCCCCCCTGATATAACAGGAAGGTTAGTACATGGGCGGAAGCCATCCCTCATTCCGCCCATGTAGAATGATGTCAACAACAGCTTACTGCGGCACAATGCGGCGCGGCGGCGTCACCCATTGCGGGTTTAAGCCAAACGCCCCTAGCTCCGTCAGGCGGGCAAGGCGACGTGTCTCTGTATGGTATGTCCATACTTCCAGCGTACCTTCGGAAAACGTCGCGCCGCTATCATCGGCCTGCTGGAAGCGCGTCATCACCAGCATGGTGCTGTCCTCATTCCAGGAAAAACCACTGTGATTGTAGCGTGTATCCACCAGCAACGGCGTGATGTTAAACGTCCAGGTATCCAGCATAAAAATCTGTGTGCCGCGTGTATCACCCGGCCTGCGCCCGATTGCCACATAGCGCCCGTCGCGGCTCCATGCCGCGTATTGCTCATCGGCCAGGTCTGCCGGGTTGGAAATATCACGGATGAGGTTTGTCTCTGTGTCAAACAAGCGCAGAATACCCCGATTAAGGCTGATGTCTGGATACACCAGATACGCGCCATCGGGCGACATCGCGCCTGCCAACCCCATGCCACTCTGCACCACGCGCAAGCTACCATCCGCAAAGCGATAAACCAGAATATTGCCGCCCGCGTTGTCATAAAACGCGATATGACTGCCGTCATCCGCCCATACCGCGCCTGTGCCCAATATCGCGCCGCCGTCATCGTCAATCAACGGGAAGGTTTCACCCGCAATCAGGTCTAACAGCCAGATGCGCGGCGCACCCGGCCCGATAATCGTAGGGCTGTTTAACGATGTGCGCTCATAGGCAATCACCAGACCATCCGCGCGGAACTGTGGCGCGTAACAATCCGCGTCTTGTGTGGCGCAACTGGTAATCGGCGTTGTGATGCCTGTCGTTAAATCCAGAATGTAAATGTCGCGTGCGCCGACGTTGAAGTTCATCTCCGTATAGGCCACATACCGCCCGTCCGCGCTTACGTCAAACTCCCACACCCCATTCTGCGTGGAGGTGATGCGCTGGGGCGGGTTTGCGCCTTCCGCATCGCGGAGCCACACTTCGTACAAGTTGCGGTCATCCAACTGCATATAAATCACTTTTTCCTGCGGAGCATCCAGGCCAAAAACGGCCATCAAGCCCACCCCCGCCACCAGCACGGCGATAGCGATGTAAACGACAATATCAAAGACAGTCAGGCCAAAGCGGGCGGCGAAGTGGTCGGCACGGTTAAGCTGTAACATAGATGCGTCCTTCTACTTAGGGGTACAGATACGGCTGTTCCGGTTGGGAGACAACCTCGATGCTGGTCACATGCAAAATCGGCGTGCGTTGATCCTGGAAGATGCCCGCCGTGAATGTGCCCTGCACGCGCACCCATTGGTCGTCGCGCAGGGTGTGCGCGTCCGCCCATGCCGCCGGGATGCCGACGCCTTCAATATCTACCACACAACAGCGCACGACAGACCGCGCAATCACCACGTAGCCTTCCGGGAAGGTCGGCTCGCTAATCACGAAGCCGACAAAATCCGCCGGTAGATCATCAAACGCGGACGGGTCAACGCCGGGTTCCGCAAAAGCACGCCCCCAGTCCAGCACGTTACGGTCTAGCGGGTCTTTTTGCGCGACCCGCGCCGTGCCGAATGACGCGGCCTGAAAGCTGAGGTTATCGCGCACGGCACTTGCGCCTAACGGCTGGGACGGAATCAGTGTGCCCAGCACAAGCGGCAAGGCCATCACCAGAATCACATGCCAGCTAATCGTGGTATGGTCGGAGGTGACGTTGTTGTAATCCCGCCGCAGGATACCAATCACGGTAATGACGCCCAGCAGAGTGAACAGAAACAACGCGACGTAAGTCAGCCACATAAAGCGTAGATTGATGTAGTTGGCTAAATCTCCGCCGACGATGTTATACACAAAGTAACCCGCCAAGCCCAGCAACACCCCCGCCTTGACGAATTCCATCCACCGCGCGGAATCAGCATCCATTGGCGCGGCGTCTGCCGGAGCATCGACCGGGTTAAGCGGTTGTTTGATGTCTAACTGCATCTTATTTTTACCTCATCGCACCTTATTACCAGTAGAGGTTCATCCAGAAGCTGATGAACAGCGTCATCAGGAACGGCAAAATCACCAGATATGCCACAACACGCGGCTTAAAAACGCCCAGGAACATCAACATACTCTTGATGTCTACCATCGGCCCAAACGTGAGGAAGGCCAGGATTGACCCCGTAGAGAACGTCGTGAACGATAACGCGATAAAAGCGTCCACCGTAGAGCAGACACTCAGCACAAAGGCCAGCAATTGCATCACCAGCACAGACACTAACGGGCCTTCCCCCAACGTCTGCAACATACTCTGGGAGACAAACGTCTGCATCGCGGCGGCCAGCATGGAGCCAATCACCAAAAAGCGCCCCATCTCGAAGAAGTCATTAACACTCACACGCATCGACCGATAAAAGCCTTCGCGCAACGTCTGCGGGCGGCTTGCCAGTACCGCGTCCGCCGGGCGTAATTCCCCCAATGAAACCGGGCGCAGAGTCTCGTGAGGGCGGGCGGCCAGCGCAAATAGCGCCCCGATGGAGATGGCAACGACGGCGGTAATGACAAACCGCAGAACGATAACTTCCGTGCCATTGGGCGCGTTGGAAAACGCGATATAGGTACTGACAAGCACGATGGGGTTCATCACCGGGGCGGCCAGCAAAAACGCCACGCCCACCGACATAGAAAGCCCTTTGCTGAATAAGCGCCGCGTCACGGGAACAACGCCGCATTCGCACACCGGGAACAAGAATCCCATAAACGCGCCTGCGGTTGTCGCCAACAGGGGATTACGCGGAATCCAGCGCACGATGTCCTCACGGGTGACGTAGACCTCCAGCAGACCACTGACGAACACGCCCAACAACAAAAAGGGCACAGCCTCAATAAAAAGCCCTAAAAAGCGCGTGGTAAAGTTGCTGAACGCGATAGTCGGGTTATCCGTCTGGGAGAGTAAAAGCGCGAACAAGCCGCCCGCGACCGCAAACCCGATGAGCCATGCCAGTCCCTCACGGGAGGCTTTACTGGCGGAAATGGGCTGAGAAATTTGCATAGCCATCCTTTTGAATTAACGTGCTGTCTTGCCACGCCGGGCGTATTCCACCCATGCCAGCACCAACAGGCCAACCTGCAAGGCCACACCCACAATCAACCATACCGGCAAGCGGTTGCCGTCCTGTGGAGGGGCGGCAGGCGGAATAATCTCTGCGGAGGTATCCGCCGCGCTGACCTGTGCCTGTGCGACGACGACTCCGGCCTCTGTCGGCGTCGGTGTGAAGGTCGCCGCCGCCCATGCGACGCTCTGCGAGTCAGTTGTGTTGATGGCCGTCGCGGTGGGGGTTGAGGTGCTGGTCGGGGTTGTGGTCGGCTGTTTGTTCTCCGTTGGAATGGGCGACTCCGTCACCGGGAGGAGCATAATCGGCGTCAGCGTCGGGAATTCATACGGCGCGCTGTCAGTCGCGGTGGGCGGCTCGGTGGGTGTGCCGGGTTCCGGTGATGGCGTGGCCGTATAAAAAGGTGTGACGGTCGGCGTACCGGGCGCGGGAGTCCATGTGCCTTCATAGGGCGGCACTTTAATCACATCCCCGATGTCCAGGCGGCGGCCTTCGTCTTCGGTCATCGCGTTCAAGTCGCGCACTCGGCCTAAATCCGCCCAATCGTAGCCATACAGCAGGACAATCTCGCCTAGCGTTTGGCCGGGCTGGACTTCATGGAGGATATTGCCCCATTCGTCCTGCCCGATGATGAAAGAGGGCGGCGGGGGCGCGGGGTTGCCAGCTTGTGGCGCACTGCCTCCTGCGGGCGCACCGCCCGATGTATTACTGCTGACCGGGTTTGCTGGCACAACCGGACGTGCGGTGCTGGGGTTGCCAAAGACCAGTACAAACGCCGTCAGGCCGTTACCCGTTGCGGTAGCAATGCCTATTTCGCTGTAATGGGGGGCGGTCATGCCGCGATAGTGGATGGGCGAATTAATCCAGAATTGCATGGAAGATTCGACGCTTGCCATGCCCCCCATATAATAGTTTTCGCTCACCCACTGGGAAGGATACCCCAGCGCACGCGCACGCGAAATGGGCGTAGAGCCGTCGCTTTGTGTGTGGCTGTAAATGCCTGTATTGACCATCCAGTTTGCGTGATTTTGGGCGGCAGTCGTCAGGATGCCATTGACCGCATAAGGCGCGGCCCCGACGGATGACCGGAGGCCGTTAATCCGCCCTAGCAATTCACCCGTAACATCCTGTGCCTGCACGGTAGATGCTGTGGGGGCTGATAGCAGGGACGAAAGCCACAGTAAGCTAATGATTGTTAAAAAGCGTAGTCGTTTCATAGTCCAGAATTTTATCATACCAACTCGGCGGACTTTCTGACGGTTGCCCAACGATAACGCTTTTTGCGTGAGGATTCTATGTGCAAATTGCCGTTATTGCGTAACAATATAGGCAGGAATGGTGTTTTATTATCCACAGTTAATGCAAATTTAGACGTTTATTAGCGGACATCGTGTATATTAAGGGAATATTGGCAGTCCTTGCGTATAGAATTTAGAAATTAGACTCTTTTTGGTTGTGAAGCATCAACGGTTGAAAGAAATAGAAGGCCATGACAAACGACTACATTTTGACCATGCTCTTTATCGCAAGCATCAGCTATGTGCTCGGCTCTTTGCCGACAGCGTATCTTGTTGCCAGGTTGCACGGCATCAACATCTTTGAGGTCGGCAGTGGCAACATGGGCGCGACCAACGTGACGCGCATCTTCGGTAACAAGTGGGGGATTTTTGTACTGGCGGTTGATGTGGCAAAAGCGATGGTTGCTATTTTCATCGCTCAGCGCATCAAGCCGGAAGACGCAAGCATGGCCGCCGCAACCAGTGTCGCCAGTGTCGCGGTTATCATCGGGCACAACTGGTCACTGTTTATTTCTATCCTTACCGGGCGCATCCGTGGCGGCAAAGGCGCGGCAACCGCCTTCGGCACGCTGTTGATGGTCGCTCCGCTACAGATTTGGGTAGGGATGGTCATCGCGGGCGTTATCATCATCACGCGCACGCGCTATGTCTCCTTAGCCGTGCTGACCATGATTATGATTGCCGTCATCTGGATGACGGTGCTCATCGCGCAACAACACCTGGATAGCGAAATACTGATTTATGCGTGGGCGTTGGGCTTGCTCATCGCGTGGCGCTTCCGCGATAATATCAAACGCCTACTCACGGGCACAGAGCGTCGGTTAGGTGAGCGTGTATAAGACGTTCCGCCGGGCAACCTTTACATCCCGACAAGCCGCCCTCTTGCTGATTATTGGCATGATGAGCGTGCTGATAAGCGCGTGCGGCGGTGGGCGCGACCCTGTGCCTACCGTCGCGCCGACGCGCACCCTACCGCCGACAGCAACCCTGCTTGCTCCAGTCACAAACATCGGCATACAAGCGCCAGTGCAACAGCTGACTACCGACACACCCGCGCCAGTTATCCCGCGTGGACGTGCCACTTTACCGCCTACCTACACCCCGACACCGTTCCCGAGCGTCACGCCGACCCGCACGCCCACCCCTACCCCTACCATCACATTGACGCCCAGCATCACGCCGACGCTCGACCCGGACTCGTTGTGCGATGAGGAGTCCATCACAGCGCGGTTTACGGTGACTGACGGCGCGGTTTATCAGGCCAGTGACCGGATAACGTTGTTATTACAAACCCGTGTGCCCAATAGCCTGCTCTATTTTGAGGCCGTCAACCGTGCCAACGGGGAACTTTATAACGAATTGGTGTTGTACGGCGGCTTTCCGTTTATCCGCTATGATGTCCCGGCTGTACTGGCGCGGATTGGCGAAGGCGCGTTTGATTGGACAATCACGCTGAACATGGTGGAGATGTCCGGCCTGTGTGAGCAACGCGGCACATTTTACATCGGCACGGCGGAAAGTAGCGGAACTTTCCTTGACCGTTTGACCACATCCACGCCTGAACCATGAAACCCTGTAGCGCAGAACCCCGCCGTTATGTACAATGACAGTCATCAAATGATGTTGTTGGACGATAATTTTTAGTTGTGGTTCTGCGGTGATGGATACGCAAAATGTGTCACCAACAGCTAAAATCTAACGTCTAACCCGAAGAACTTAGAAGCTAATCAATGGCATTCGACTTTGAATCACTCGTAGGATATTTATACATTGTCGGTGGACGCGCCATCAGCACCGCGCCGCCCGGTACACTGTGCGAGGCCGCCCCCATCCGCGCCGCACGCGGGCGAGAAACAGACACGTTCTTTGTTCTGGTTACGCCTTCCGGTGATGTGACACAGGCGGCCAGCTTTTATGAGCGCCTCGCCTCGCTTGCCTCCGACCGTTACTTCGCCAGCACGGGGAGCGTTACCGCCGGATTGCGCGATTTATTCGCGCAGGTCAACAAGAGCCTATACGACCATAACCAGAAGAACCCCGCAAAATCCTATGAAGCGCACATGATTTGTGCCGTGTTGCGCGGTGCGGATTTAATCGTGGCACGGTGCGGGGCTAGCGTGGCCGTCTTCCGCCACGAAGGGCGCACGCGCACATTTCCGGAAGATTGGTCTGATGATGAGGTGCTGTATACCGCGCCGTTGGGCGTCAGCGCCACGCCGGACATCCGGCTGACACAATATCACGTCAACAACGGTACACGCATTGCTTTTGGCGATAGCAACCTGGCGGAACTGACCGCGAATCGGATTGATAACGCCCTGCTTTCTGTTGATTTAGCGACGGTGCTTGTCAGCCTGAAGGAATTAGCCCGCTTACAACTTTCTGTGATGGTGGCGGAATTTGTGCCGCCCACCGCGCCCACTCCGCCGGAAATTCCTATCACGGAATCAACAGCGCATATCATCGGGAACAAGCGCGAAGCCCCCGCGCCCGCCGAAGCCACCGCACCGGAAAAACGCCGAGAGAAGCGCCCCAGTGTGTTGGGGGTGTTATGGCGGCACAGCCTACGTGCTATCGGGCGTTTTTTGACCGGATTTGGAAAGGTTTTTGGTGTGTTTGGTAAGATGATTGACCGGTACTTCGGGCCGGATAGCGAAGGTCAACGGCGGTGGTTAAGCTCTCCCATAGGCTTAGGCACGGTGGTTCTTCTGCCTGTGATTGTGGTAGGGCTGGTATTGGTGCTATGGCTGAGTGGCACAGATGAAAGCCAGTTTGAAATCTGCTTGCAGGAGCTAAACACGCGCCACGAGTTAGCACGCAGTCCGCAGGTGGTCAACAGTGACCGCCAGCGCATCCTGGAAACATGGGGGTATGTGCAGGAAAAAGCGGAAGAATGCGCCACCATGCGCCCCACTGACTTACAGGTAAGCGCCATCCGAACGGAAGGCCAGCAGATTACAGACCGCTTGCAGACCATCGTCCGCATTGAGCCAGTGGTGATTCAATCAATCCCGGCGGCGGAACTCACGCGGGTTGTCGCGCAGGGGCGTAACCTGTTTGTGCTGGATTCCGCTAATGGGCAAGTGTATCAAATCACCCTCAGCGATGACGGGCTAAGCGCGCCCGGCGGCTTTTACCCCATCCCACAGATGCGGCGCGGCGCGTTGCCCGGCGGCTTCCAGATGGGGGAGATATTCGACATTGACTACAGCCCCAGCGCAGACCGCATCATCGCGCTGGCGGACAACGGCGTGATGGTGCAGTGCGAAATCCGCTTTTTGGATTGCCGTGCAGAGCGCCTGAGTGGGATTGAACAATGGCAAAGGCCAGTCGCCTTTACGATATGGGGCAATAACGGCAACCTCTACATCCTGGATGCAGAAGCGCAGAATGGGCAAATCTGGCGGTATGCACCGTCCGGCGGGTCATTCGGCGCGTTACCCCCGCAGGAATACTTTAGCGGGGCGGGGCGGGCGAACCTGCGTGCGCCTGTTGACCTCCAGATTGATAGCAATGGCAATGTGTACATCTTGCAGGCGGACGGCGCAATTTCCAAGCATCGCGGCTCCGAGCAGATTAACTTCGGTTATACCAGCTTCCCGGAAAGCCAACGGTTAGCCGCCGCGACTTCGTTCTTTCTGGATGATACCGTCACCGCGCAGAGTATTTATGTGGTCAGCCCCAACACGCGCACCATATTCGAGACATCACTCATCGGCAACTTTCGCGGGAGCTTTCGTACATCGGACGAGAATTTATTCACGCTGGTCTCTCATGTGGCCGTCGTGACCAACCAGAACCGGCAAGAGATTATGTACGCGGTCAGTGGCAACACTGTTTTTGCGCTCATCAAGCAGAATTAAGCGGGAATTATGCCTATCATCCCCATAGCGACGGGTGCGGAACTCGATATTATTGACACCGGACAGCCGGACGGCGGCGCATTATCAAGCGTGCCCATCGTGCTGATTCACGGCTTGCTGGGCACAGGTCAACTGAACTTCGCCCGGCTCATTGATTGGCTAGCCCCGCACTACCGCGTGATTGCCCCCACCCTACGCGGTTATGGCAATTCCACGCCCAAGCCGCGCAACTTCCCGGCGGATTTTTACGACCGGGATGCACAGGACATCCTTGCATTGATGGACGCGCTCAACCTGCCACAAGCCCGCGTGATGGGCTACTCCGATGGCGGCGAAACGGCGTTGTGTGCGGCGGTGATTGCACCGGAACGTTTCGAGTCTGTGGTCGTGTGGGGGGCTGTGGGTCACTTCGGCGCGGAGATGCGCCCGATTGCACAATCGCTCTTTCCGGGCACATGGATAACACCGGAAGAACGCGCCATCCACAGCATTGATAACGCCGATGCCTTTATTCTGCGCTGGATTAAAGGCTTTCACCAGATTCTCGACTCCGGCGGTGATGTCAGCTTATCACGCGCAGGGGAAATATCCGCCCGGGTGTTGATGTTCTTGGGCGCGGATGACCGTTTAAACCCTGTCTCTTATGGGGAACAGTACATTGAACGTGTGCGTGATGGTCGGCTGGTAGTTCTACCCTGTGGGCACGCCGTCCACGATGAAGCATGGGAAGCGTTCTCGCGGATAGTCCGTGAATTTTATAACACTCCCTGACTTTTGGCTGGATTCCTGCAATCTGCTAAAATAGGTAAATACCTCAATAACAAGGGAGTAAACGCGATGGCGAATTGGAAGTCGTTCGAGGCATTTCTGCGCGAAGCCGAAGCCACCCCCGTTGAAAGTCGGCAAGCGGTGGTGGATGACCTCCTGCGCGAACGCCTGGACTGGCCCTGGGTGCAGGGCAACAAAGCCAGCTTTATCTACGTGAGCATGGGCGCGCGCCGGGTGGCGCTGAACCTGGATACCATCGAAGGCGACCCGCCCTTTGCATCCTTCCAGAAGTTAGAAGGCACAACACTATGGCACGTCACGCGCACGTTTGAATCCGACGATTTGCTGGACTATCTGCTGGCGATTGACGACCCGATGACCCCACTTGCCACCGAGCGCGACATCATCGGGCGGATTGAGCGCCATTGGCGTGTAGACCCACTCAACACCACACGGATGAACACCGCACAGATGAATGTGTCCGTCCTGCGGATGGGCAACGCCCGGCCTTTTCCGGATTGGACGAAGTTTACCCAAGTGCCACGCGGCAAAATCACCGAGCATTTTGTCAACAGTATGCAGTTGGGCTTTGCCAACCGTAAAGTATGGGTGTATACGCCGCCCGGCTACGCGGATAACCCGAACGAGACTTACCCACTGATGATTTTCTCCGATGGGCAGTGGTGTGTCGGGCCGTTGCAAATACCCTATATGGCGGATGCCCTCATCAAACATGGGCAGATGCAACCCGTCGTGATTGCGATGATACAAAGTGGCGATCAAAAAGAACGCATCAAGACCTATGTGAGCAACGATAAACACTACACGTTTTTACTGACGGAACTCCTCCCCTTTTTGCAGAGCCAATATCGGCTGGATTCCAGTAATTTAGGGGTGGGCGGCGTGGCTGTCGGCGCGATTGCGGCGGCACACGCGGCGCTGAAGAACCCGGCAGTCTTTAGCCACCTCATTATGGTTTCGCCCCCGTTAGGGCGAGGCATCGCACAGGAAAAACTACGCGAATACGCCGGGCGCTTCGAGCGTGCGCCTGTGTTGCCTAAGCGCATTTTCCAGTCTGTGGGGCGCTACGAAACACGCTCACGTTTTTATCTGCCCGCGCAGTTGCTCCATACCATTTTAGACCAACGGCGTGATGTGGATTACCAGTATTTAGAAATAGGTAGCGGGCACGGGCTGGTTTCCTTCCGTGCTGTGTTGCCGGAGGCACTGGCATGGGCGTTCCCGGGCATCGCCGCCCAACAACGCGCCTGATGTTCCCCCATGCCATAGCCAAGCAATAAAATCACTGAAGATAAAGCGGCCTCTGCGCCGCTTTTTTGTTGCTCTGCGCAGTTTACTAAAGTAGTGTATATTATCTGTTTATAGGATAAAAGCCGCAGGGGAGAGCAGAATGCGTAATTTAGGGTGTTTGTTTCTTTTTATTTCAATGATCTTCATTCCATTGGCGCTTTTGCCATTATTATTTATCAACAATGAGTCCATGCAATGGATGCGAGATATACAGGCGTCGGTGTTTTGTAATCCCGGCGAAGTCATCGTCAACGAGACAGCGCGATTCTCGTATATGGGGCCTGGTGAACAACGTGTCTATACCTATTGCTTCAACGAAGAAACTGACACCTTGACCGATATTGATGGGCAACTTATTGTATTTTATGTAGTCGGGTTTGTCGGCTTTTTGTTGTTCGGGCTGACGCTATTCATCGTCGGTATGAAGCGCAGTATTGCGAAGCATGTGAATAACTTAGGAATGAGCAATTTAAGCGGTGCAAGCCGGACGGCGGTCACAATTAACGGGCAACAGGTCAACAGTCTGCCGCCGGACGTTGCCAACAAGTTCCGGCGGGCGGGGCTGGGTGGGTTGATAGACAATATCAACGCTGGCATAGAGCAAAGCAGTAGCGCCAATATCGGCGGCGCTGGCTTTAGCGGAGTCAGCTTTGGCGGCGCTAGCGGCGGTACAGGTAGCCAAAGCCTGACTGACCAACTCAAAGACCTGGAGCAAGCCTACGAAAAGCGCCTCATCAGCAAGGATGAATACGATATGATGCGCCAACGGATCATCAGCGGCGGTTAGTCGTCCGGGTTGGTCAGGTCAATCTCCGGGAGCAAGCTCTCGAATGCTTCCGCCAATGCCGCACCCAGTGCCCCGCCGCTCAATATGGAGTCGCTCAGGCTCAGGTCGCCTAAGCGTTCCTCAAACAGGATTGCCGTGCCTGCCGTGCCTGTGATAGTCACGGGGCGCTGGATAGTATCGCCGCTTGGCGTCAAGCGGATTTGTACCGTGCCAGATAGTACTTCACTTTCCCAACCGCTAGGCCGCCGCCGCACAATCGTATCATCGAAGGCGTCGCTTTGCTCCGTCACGCTGACCTGCTCTAAATCATTGAAGGAGCCGCGCCAGAAGAACAGCGCGCCGCCGCCGACCTCGAACAATGCGCCGTTTATCTGCAAATTGACCGTGATGTTACTCGGCGTGGTCTGGATGAGTACCCCGTTGAGCGCGTCTGTAGCATCTTCGCTGAAGAAGATTTCAATAGATTGCATCCCGGTGAAGTACGGCAGAAGCGGGTCGCTGATGGGCAAAGCACGCCAGGCATTGTAGTTCTCATCGGTGATGAACACCGGGTCATAATCTGCCGGGAGCAAAAACGTGCGCGGCACCCAGCCGGTACGTTGGGGCGCATTGGGCACTTGCACGCGCAACCAGTCGCCTTCCGGCGTGCGGCCTACCACACGTACAACCTCACCCTGCGCGAACGCCCCATTGACGAACGCATCCACAAACGGGAATTCGCGCATATTCACCCGCGCAGAGTCAACATCAGGCTGAGTCCGCATGAGGAGCGTAGCGGGTGCGGGTGGCGTCACCGCTTGATTGACAACAATCGCCCCACCAAACACGATGAGTTTCAGGTTTTCGTCCGTGTTGGCATCCGGCAGGTTCGCTTGCAGGTTCAGCACGGCCACGCTGTAAGGGTCGGTTGTGCCATCAGGCCGCACCCCAACCTGAAGCGCCAGCGCATTTTCCAGCGTAGCATTTTCGGCCACTTCACGCAGAACAGGCTCACCATCTTCCAGATAAATCACACGGAGCGCGGCTTCATCCTGCCCGACATAACACACGGTATTCCATTCCAGCGCGCCGCAGGTGTCATTGGCGTTGATCAACGCGGATTTTACAAAAGCGTTGCGGTTGTTGGCATAAGAGGCTGTGATGGGTGGCGCGAAGCCATCCAGCATAAATTCAAACGTGCGGCGGAACATCTGCGCGGCGCGGTTGCTGTTGATGGTCTCGAAGCGCCATGCGTAAAGCTGATTATTAATCTCTGTGATGTAGATGCGGCCAATCACGTTAATGCCGTCGCGGTTTACCGCATATTGGGCGCTTTCCCAGTTGTGATACTCCCCGCTATAAACGCGACGTGCGGCAGTTTGTGGGTTAATCCCATATTCCACCAGCAAATCAGTCAGCGCCTGGGCGGGGTCATTGCCCGGTATCAGGCCGATAGCGGCCAGTTGTCCTGCCTCCCGCGTGGGCGGTACATATGTCCGCCAGCGTCCATCCGGGCTGATGCTGGCATCCCAGCCACGCCGCACCGGGAAGAATACACGCTGGTTGAGGAAGTCGTAGCGCCATTCCCCGATGTCAAGTTGCGCCAGCCGCTCCGCATCAAAAAATGTGATGCTGTCCACAAATGTCTGGAATAACTCGTCGCGTTGGGCGGCAATTTCCGACTCGTCGCGTGTATCCAGCCCAAAGATAAGCCCGCGCCCACCCTGCGCGGTCTGGCGATAGAACGCAATCGCAGACCCCGTCCAGCGTGAGCCATCATCCAGCAGGTAGCTATATACAAACCGAAGCGCGTTACGGTCGCTGGAATCGAGATAATATTCGCTCCATCCCTCCTGACGGATGCCGTAGCGCCGTTGGACTTCGCGCTTGATGTCAAACACGTTTTCTTCCGCACGGAAGTAATACACATTAAGCGTCGCGTCCCGGTTGGGGCTGGAAGACGTTAACCAGTTGCCTTGATCAATCACTTCCGACCAGCCCGCCAAACGCTGGAAGTTGATGCCTAAGTTAATATCCGCATAGCCTAATAGCGCGGCGTCGTAGTCGGTGTTATCGACCTCAATCCGCACGGAGTCGAAGCCACTTGCCCCGCCGAACGCCCGCACTAAAAAGCCTAAGTCGTACAGGCCATTAGGCGCGGGTTCGTTGCGCCATGTCAGCCCGCCTTCCGGCCAGATGAACGCCGTGCCCGGCTCTTGCTGGAGGTTGCCGTCCGGCGTCACGCGGAAGCGGTAGACTTCCAGCGTCGCCCCTACTGGAATATCAATCTCCGCCAGCGACACACCGGGCAGTGCGCGTTGGGTTCGCCCACGACTGATAGCGGTCTGGGCGCGGCCTTCTAAATCAAAGATGATGCTTACATCCGTCCAGTCGTCCTGCTCCGTCACACGGAAGCGCCCCTCTAGTGAGGCAGTATCGCCCACACGCCGCAAAAATGCGGAATCGGTGGTTGTGCCATCGCTGATGACAGGGAGTTCCGGCGGGAGCCAGTTAAACACGGCCTGGTCAATGCCGGACTTCCAGCTATTGACCAGCACCGCGCCATCACCGGACGGCACTTCGGTTAAAATCGGCGTTTCCGACAGGCGATAACGTGAGCCATCCGGCTGTAGCTGGTCAATGGTCAGCGCACCGTTGGCGATGCGCCTTCCGGCGATTTCTACGCTGATAGTGGGCGGGAACGCGCTACTGCTGACGCTGGGGTAAACCCGCGTTACGGTGACATCCGGTGTGAGCGGCGGGTGATAGGTTACCAATGAATCCTCAACCACCCACAAGCGCGGGGTGATGGCGTTGTAATACGCCCGCAGGAAGCGCCCCCACGCGGGTAACGCGCTATTCTCCACATATTCAGGCCGGAATTCGCGGCTATTCTGCGGGAAGTAAACGCTATAATGGGTGACTACTGGCGCGACACGTTCTGCGGCACGGGCATAGAGCAGTGCGCCATCAATGGCGGTCAATACGTCCTGCGCGGCACGCACCAGCCCGGCATCGGTGCTATTGGCGATGACCTGTTGCATAAAGTGGCCTAAATCCACCGTAGAACCATCCCCGATGAAGGCGCTATACACATAAGCATTCGCCCGCGCCTGACCAATCACGGTACTAAACCGTGCCGGGTCGGACGTGAATAAGTCCACAAAGGTTTCCACCGCCTGCATGATGGGGGGCACGGCGGTCAGGTCTACGACAGAATGTGTGAGGAAGGCGCTATCTGTACCGCGCCGGTTGGCCGTGTCTACATCTATATACTGGTCGATGAGTTCCGCGCCCAGTTCAGCCAGTGGAACATCCGGTTGGGCTTTAAGGCGTTCTAAAAACAGGCGCATATCCAGCGCCGGGTTGACGATAATCTCCGGTGATGCAAAGCTGACATCAAAATAATTCGCCATCGCATCGTAGTATTCCAGGCTACCCATTGAGCAAGCATCGTTCACCAACAGGTCGAACCGCGCTATGCCCGTTTGCTGGCGTACCGTCGCCAGCGCACGTTCCAGTTCATTCACAGGCATCAACGTATAGCGCACGGAGTCATCAACGATGATTCCGCGCCAACCCGCGCCATGACTGGCAAATGCCACCGCGTAACGCTGGGCGGGGTAAGTCTGCATCGCCCATACCAAAAACTGCGCCAATGTCTCGCCATCGGCGCTATTCACACGGCCTAAATCCGCCAATGGCGGGGTGTCGATAGTGGCGACAGGCACTTGTCCATAATCGCCGGTGGTGTCTGGCCCTACTTCAAAGATGCGGGCGGTGTTCCAATTATTATTGGCTGTCGTCTGGTTGGGTGTGCGGTCTAAAAACGCGACCACGCGCACATCTTCCGTACTGCCGCCGCCCAGTTCCAGTTCCACAAAGTCATTAATGACGCTTGGCTCCAGGTCGTTACTGCCGCCGTAATAGGCGAGTACCGTCCACTCCGCAACCGGGTGCGGCTGGATGGGTGGATAGCCCGCCGCAAGCAGGGTTTCTTCCGTGATGTCGTAAGGCGCGTTCATCAGGGTGGCTTGCCCGGCCTCTGGTGGCAGGATGCGATATTGCAAGCGGAAGTCACCGGACGAGTCGCCGCCTGTCACGCCGAAGCGCGTCGCAATCACGGTGTATTCTCCGGCGGGTGCTTGCACAAAACGGATGAACGAGTCGGTATCGCGGGGGGCGCGGTCGTCGTTTTCATCCAGAATGTTGCCCGTGACATCTACAAGATAGAGAAGCGGGTCTAAAGTGCCGTTGATTCGCACCATCTCTATTTCTACCGTGCTCCCGTCCTCTGCAACGAACAGGGGAATCTCATAAAAAGGTTGGTCGGCGCGGATCGTGCCGAAGATTTCATTTTCGGCCACTTCCTGGGCGCGTTGGGCACTAGCGAGGCCCAGTATTAGAGCAACTAAAAATATGAGCAGGGCACGGGAGAGAGCAATCATGGTTAAACTCTGACTTCACTTTTTTTCGAGAACGAGCAAGTTTGACGCCAATGTATTTAAAACAAACCGCTAAAAAAGATGGATTAGGGATGAAGCCATACCCCACCCCTAAAAAGAGTCTGGTTGGTTAATTCCACGTCCGCCCACGCGATGACGACGGCGGGCGACGGTCTAGCGGGTGCGGCTTGCCACCATCCACCAAAGAGCGTTTCGCCTTCTGCACATCGGACTCGTGCTTGAGCAACACCGTTAAGGTTGTTTCCAGCGTTTCTTTATCCAGCGCATCCGCATTGAGCATGACCAGCGCCTTTGCCCAGTCGATTGTCTCCGAAACGCTCGGATTCTTCTTCAGGTCGAGTGTGCGTAGGTTCTGCACGATTTCTACGGCTTGCTTGGCGAGTTTTTCGTTGAGTTGCGGCACACGTTGCCGCACGATGCTCAGTTCGGAATCATACGTGGGGTAATCCACAAACAGGTACAAGCAACGCCGCTTTAACGCTTCGGATAGCTCGCGGGTGTTGTTGCTGGTCAGCACCACATCCGGCTGATGCTTGGCGACAATCGTACCAAGCTCCGGGATGGAGACCTGAAAATCGCTGAGGACTTCCAGCAGGAAGGCTTCAAACTCCGCGTCGGCACGGTCAATTTCATCAATCAGCAACACGACAGGCTCATCGGCGGTAATCGCCTGGAGCAGAGGCCGCGCCAGCAAAAACCGTGTGGAGAAGAACACGTCTTCTTCCTGGCCGATGCGATCTGCCGCTTCGGAGAGCGTTTCTGTGCTGGACAGCACTTCGCTCAGTTTGTCGCGGAGTAACTGCGTATATAGCATCTGCTTGGCATATTCCCATTCGTACAGGGCTTTATTCTCGTCCAAGCCTTCGTAACACTGCAAACGGATCAATCGTTTGCCGGTCGCCTTAGACCATGCCTTCGCCAGTTCGGTCTTGCCGACTCCGGCGGGGCCTTCGGCCAATAGCGGCTTACCGAGTTTATTCGCCAGGAACATGACGGTAGATATTTCATCCGTAGCGATATATTGCTGTTGGCTGAGGGCTGTGGTGACTTGCTGAATATCGTTGAACATAAGAGGCCATTCTCTAATCACAGTACGAGAAAGAAAGGCAAGGTCTGGGGTTTACCCGGCACTTACACTCTTAATGATAGTGTGGCTTGGCATTCCGCGCAACGGGTTGGCCTTAGCACACACCCCTTGTTACAATAAATCTAAACTATTTTTTACAAGGAGACTCTTTTTATGTTCACACTCGGCGGCGAACTTATCGCCCGCGCCCTGAAAGCGCAAGGCGTAAACGCGCTTTATACCCTGTGCGGCGGGCATATCCTCCCCATTTATGAAGGTTGCCTGAATAACGACATCCGCGTGATTGACTTCCGGCACGAGCAAGCCGCCGCACACGCGGCAGACGCGCACGCCCGCCTGACGCGCAATATCGGCGTAGCGGCAGTCACCGCCGGGCCGGGCGTCACCGATGCCGTCACCGGCGTGGCTAACGCCTACCAAGCCCGCAGTCCGATGATTCTGTTAGGCGGCGCGGCTCCGTTGAAGACAAAGGGCATGGGCGCGTTACAGGAGATGCCCCAAACGGAGATGTTCAAGACATTCACGAAAGATAGCTTCACGGTAGAACACACGGAAGACATCCCGGTTTTGATGCACCGCGCCATCCATACCGCCTTAAGCGGACGCCCCGGCCCAGTGTTTATCGAAGTCCCGTTTGATGTGCTGTTTAACGCGGTGGATGATCCCGGCCCGGTGGAGCGCGTGACAATCGCGCCGATTGAACCGGAGTTAAGCGACATCCAGCAGATATTCGAGATTCTGCGAAACGCCCAGCGCCCGGTCATCATGGCGGGCACACAAGTCTATTGGGATGCCGCCCACGACGCATTAAAAACCCTGACGGAGCAAGCCGGAATCCCGGTTTTTACCAACGGCGCGGGGCGTGGCACACTTTCCATGAAGCACCCCAACTGCTTTAAATCCGCACGCGGCGCGGCACTCAAGGAAGCCGACGTGATTATGCTCATCGGCACGCCGCTGGACTTCCGCCTGAAGTATGGCAACGATTGGCCGGAAGGCGTTAAGGTCATCCAACTGGAAAATGACCCCGCAGAATTGAACCACAACCGACAGGCAGATGTGGCGCTGTGTGCAAATGCGCGATTGGTGCTGGAAGCGATGGCCGAAGGTCTGCAAGGAATCCGCTTTGATGAATGGCTGGATAAAATCCGCAAGGTTGAGAAACAGAAAAACGAGCAACTACAGGCGTGGAAGGCGCTCGACGGCGTGCCCATCAACCACTTTCGTATGGGCGCGGCGCTGGACAACTTCATTGATGAGCAGACTATCGTCATCGGCGACGGCGGCGACATTGTTTCCGCATGTGCCAAAGTGATAGACCTGACCCTGCCCGGCCAATGGCTCGATCCCGGCCCGTTGGGGTGTCTGGGCGTTGGTGCGCCGTTTGCCATCGCCGCGCAACATCTCTACCCGGATAAACGGGTGTTGATAATCAACGGTGATGGCTCGTTTGGGCTGAACGGCTTTGAGTTTGACACCGCCATCCGCTTCAATATGCCGATTGTCAGCATTGTGGGCAACGATAGCGGCTGGGGGCAAATCCGCACGCCGCAAATCGGCATGGTCACGGAAGAACGGAGCATCGCCACCAAGTTAGCGCCCACCCGTTACGACAAAATTGTGGAAGCGATGGGCGGCTATGGTGAATATGTGGAGCAACCTGACGACATCCTGCCCGCGCTGGAACGGGCGTTTGCCAGCCGCCAGCCCGCGTGCATCAATGTGGTGATTGACGAGCGCGGCATGACCAAAACCGGCGCATCCACACCGTATATTGTGTAGCACGGGCGGGCTTTATACGTTCGTTATTTCCGCCAACCGCCGCCGGAGGACGCGCCGTGCATCCTCCGACGTGTCTGCGAAATAGACATCGTCCAGTGCGTGTTTATCCAGCAAGGTGAAGGCCTTCGCAATCGCTTTGATGAAGCTATTCATGCCGACTATTGCAATCGGCCCTTTGCCTTCCGCGCCTAGTTTGAGCATCTGCCGTGCCTGGTCGCGGGTTTCCACGCTGAACACGTTGCCATTGGGCACATTCGCGCCCGGCTCCATCAGCACAATCGCGCCGACCGTATGCGCGTGTTTTTCTGTCACCTTTTTAATGTTATTCAACGTCTGGAACATCTCCGCCCATGTCCAGCCTTTGCGGAAGCTGGCAAGCATTATCGTCTGTGCGTCATCGTCCCAATAAAGCTCGATGTGACTCATGATGGCGTCCTATCTGTTTTATCTATACGCAGGTTAACCGACCTGCCTAAGCCCATCATGAATTACACCTTACAAATCCGCGAATGCCTGCCCCTGTACGGGAATATCTACCTGCAGGTTAAATTCCGCCATGAGCGCATTTTTAAGCCCTTGTGCGGGCTGGTCTTCGCCGTGTACCAAAAAGGTGCGATCCGGCTTGGTGTGCATCGCGCCCACCCATTGGAGCAACTCGTCGCGGTCTGCGTGACCACTAAAGCCATTGATGACCTCTATCTGTGCGTTACGTGCGTATTCCTCACCAAAGATGCGTACAACGTCTACACCTTCTACCAGCCGCCTACCTAGCGTATGCGGCGCTTGCCAGCCAGTAATGAGTACAGTATTGCGGCTGTCTGTGATGCGGTTTGCCAGATGATGCAACACTCGCCCGAATTCCGCCATGCCACTTGCGCTGATGATAATGGCTGGCTCGCGCAGATAGTTCAGCCGCTTACTATCTTCCACACGTCGGATGTAGCTTAAGCCGTCAAAGCCGAAGGTATCTCGCGTGTCGCGCAGTAAGTCCCGCGCTTCATCGTCGTAACATTCCGGGTGGAGGGCAAATACAGCGGTCGCATCCACCGCTAACGGACTATCTACAAAAATAGGCATCGGCGGGATGTCCCCCTGCAAGAATAGCTTATGCAGGGTATAGACCAGTTGTTGTGTGCGCCCCACTGCAAACGCAGGCATAACAATCGATCCGCCGCGCTGATGAGTCTCACATACGATGCGCTCTAACTTCTTTTCACTATCGAAGTAGGCTTCGTGGGTTTTATCGCCGTAGGTACTTTCTAAGATGAGCACATCTGCACCGTCGATAAACTCCGGGTCACGGATAATCGGGATGCCTGCGCGCCCTAAGTCGCCACTGAAAACCAGCCGTTTATCACGTCCGTCGTCCTCGTCCTGAATATCCAGCACAACAATAGCACTGCCCAGCATGTGCCCGGCATCATAGAATGTCAGCGTGACACCATCGGCAATTTTGCGCGGACGATGATAGTTGCGCGTGGTGAAATAATCCAGACTTTGCAGGGCATCCGCATAGGTGTAGATGGGTTCCACAGGTTTAAAGTTCTGTTTTTTGCGCTTGCGCCCCTGCTTGTTGACAAATTCCGCGTCGCGCTCCTGGATGTAGCCGCTATCCGGGAGCATCGTCGCGCATAAATCCCGCGTGGCGGATGTACAGATGATGTCACCGTTGAAGCCGTTCTTCACCAAAGACGGAATCGCGCCGGAGTGGTCGATATGTGCATGAGATAAAATCAACATATCAATCAAACCAGGCAAAAAAGGGAACTTGCGGTTGCGCTGTGCGGACTCTTCCCGCCGCCCCTGGAACAACCCGCAGTCAAGCAATATCCGCGTACCGTTCACCTCCAGCAGATGTTTACTGCCCGTGACCGTGCCTGCCGCGCCATAGAATGTTAACTGCATGAGATTTCCCTCCCCGTTGGTCATGTTGCCGTCCTGTAGGTTGATTCTATCCCTATGGACGCTTTGCCGCCAATTGCCGCAACGATGCGCCGCTTGACACACGCCCATTTCATCCGTAAGCTAACAGCCTATTCCGTTCCATCACGGCATCAAAAAACATGGTAGTTAGACCTAATCGGCGTGACTTACTCATCGAGACAGCTTCGCGCTTGTTTCAGGAATACGGCTATAATGCGACTTCCGTCCGGCAGATTGCTGATGCTGTTGGCGTGACAGAAGCCGCGCTGTATTATCACTTTAAAGAGGGGAAACGCGCATTGCTCCAGGCGGTGCTGGCACACTACACGCCCAATATTATCATCGTGGAAGATAACTACGCGGATATTCCGACACTTGGCGGCTTTATTCGGCAATTCATCCAGGAGCAGGATAACGACACCAATCGTCAGAACATCCACCGCCTGCGCTGGATTTTGATAGAATATCCCAACCTCAACGCGGAGGAGCAAGCCCTGTTTCATCGGCAGGCACAGGACGCACACCACGCCCTGACGCGAGTCATCCGTCGTTACATCCCGGACGAAAAAAAGGCGGAGCGCATCACATGGTTATTGCTGGTTGTGCTGTTCGGCTATGGGCAGATGTTTTTAAACTTAGGCATGGCGGAAGTTGTGCCGGAGTTTGTCGGGCCGGAGGTGATAGAACTCATCGCCGCAATGTTCGACACACAGGCGGGTCATTAAACCAGACAAGCACAAAGGCCGCTTTAGCGTTGGTGCTTATCTTTTTCTCGTTCGGTGCGTGGGGGGGCATCGCGCCGGATGATGGGAATACGCGGTCGTGTGGCTTGCTGATGTGCGTTCCGGGGGGCATGGTCACTTTCGTGATACACCGGGATTGTGACCGTGAACACCGTGCCTTCGCCCTCTTTACTGCTTACAGAAATTGTGCCGTTGTGTGCTTCCACAATCCATTTAGCGATGGAAAGCCCCAGCCCAAAGCCTTCACCTTCCACATGATGCCGCGAGCTTTCCGTCTGGAAGAAGCGCTCGAACACGTAGTCTTTATCGGCCTCATTAATGCCGATGCCGGTATCCTTAACCCACAACACCGCATAGTCGTTGATGTGTTCCAGCCCCAACGTGACATCGCCGCCATCCGGCGTGAACTTGATGGCGTTGCTCACCAGATTGTAGATGACCTGTTTGATGCGGTCGCCGTCGCCACGCACGCGCACTGGCTCGAAATGCCGGATTTGTATGTTTAAATCCCGGTGCTTTGCCAATACTTTACATTGCTGGAAGGCGTCCATCACCACTGTATCCAGGTCAAGCGGGAATAACTCGATGCTGACGCCGCCATAATCCGCCCGTGCCAACATCAGCAAATCGTTGACTAACCGCCCCATGCGGGTGGCTTCGCTCTCAATCGCTTCCATAGAGCTTTCGTCCGCACCATACCGCCGTATTAAATCACAATGGCCTTGTATGGCCGTCAACGGTGTACGCAGTTCGTGGCTGATGTCCGCGACGAAACGTTTCTGCACGGTGAACAATTGCTCAATCCGTCCCATCATCTGATTAAAGACGTTGGTCAAGCGGCCTAGTTCGTCGTTCGGCCCTTCCCATTCCAGCCGGGTTTGCAGGTCGTTGGTGTTGGCGATGCTGGCGGCGGCACGGGTGATGTTCTCAATCGGTTGGAGCGCACTATGCGAGAACCACATGCTCAACACACCTGCACCCAAAATCGCCGCGCCACATGCGACCAGCATAATCGCCAGCAGGGTGTCCGACGCCTGGTTAAGCTGGTCGAGCCGGACGGCAACCTGAATATTGCCGACAATACGATTGCCGCCGCCACTGGCCGTAATAGGCCGCGTGAGCACGCGCATCGGGTAGCCTGCAACTTCCGTCGTGCGGATGACCTCATCATGTAAGCCCAATGAAACAGCATCAAGCGGTGTTGCGCCTAAGCCTTCGGCGGTCAGGGATGATGCTTTATGGAGGTGTGCGCCTTCCACGATTTCCCATGCCTGTACATAAACGCCGGGTGCGCGGAGGGTATCCAGTGATGCGAGTTCAATATTAATGCGTGCCGGAGCGCCGAAGGTTGGGTCGGGGTATACGCGGCTATTACGTGTGATGAGGGTTGCTGTTTCCACCAACCCACTGTCAATGTTACTGAGCATCGTGAAGCGCATCACACCGTAGGTAATCATCGCAAAGAGTACGATGATGGCCGTCAGGAGTGCGGCGTACCACAGCGTTAGCCGCCTGCGTATCGTCATTATTGGTTTGCCAAGCGCTTGCTGGCGTTATTCTTCGCGCAGGACGTAGCCCACGCCGCGCACCGTATGGATGAGGCGCGTTTCGCTTTCGGCTTCGGTCTTTTGGCGCAGGTAACGCACGTAGACTTCAATTATGTTACTTTCCCCGCCGAAGTCATAACCCCATACGCGGTCGAAAATCACGTCGCGGGTCAACACCTGGCGCGGGTTACGCATGAAAAGTTCCAGCAGTTCGTATTCTTTAGCGGTCAGGTCAATGGCGCGTTCCGCACGATGAGCGCGATGTGTGCCTGTGTCCAGCGTTAAATCTGCAAACCGGAGGACTTCTGGACGGGAGGTAGGTGTAACACGGCGGAACAATGCCCGTACCCGTGCCATGAGTTCATCTACAGAAAAAGGTTTTACGAGGTAGTCGTCTGCACCAGCATCCAGTCCAGTTACGCGATCGTTGATGTCGTCTTTAGCGGTTAACATCAAAATCGGTACATCGCTGGCCGCCCGCAGGCGCTTGCATACTTCCAAACCATCAAGGCCGGGTAACATCCAATCCAGCACCACTAAATCTGGCGGGTTGTCCCGCGCAATGCTGAGTCCGGTCTGTCCGTCTCGCGCCACATTCACGCGATAACCTTCATAGATAAGGCCACGTTCTATAAACTGAGCGATTCTTGCCTCGTCTTCTATAACGAGAATTCGTTCACCAGACATATCTAATCCCTCTGAGTCAAGCAAAATTGTAATCGTTAATCATGAGTAGGTTACATGCTCTGCATTAAAACAAACTAAATTACGTTAAGACTGTCACAATTATCTAATCAGTCTTAAGCCTTAATCCTACTCAATTTTACCTGCAAGTCATTATTATGGCATCCAGATAAATGACTGCACTCCGCCCGGTTCGGCCAACGTTTCGGCTGTTTCCGGCGTGGTCAGCAACCGATTAAAGCCACTGCCACCCACTACACGTTCACCATCTGGCGAAAGTGCGGGGTACGTCACCGCCGGGAAGATGCTCACCGTTAGCGGATTATCGCCTGTAATCGGCAGGTTGATAATTCGCATAAAGCCCGGCGCTCTGGGGGAAATACCCCCCACTACCAAGCGAAAATTTGCAAGGTCTGCCTGACGGAAGTCGTAGACGTGTTCGCCGGGCAAATTTGCCAGACTGGTGACGCCTGCCGGGTCGGTGGTCGGGTTGACAATGGCTATCTGCGCCCCACTAAGCGTATTATTCCATGCCAAAATGCGCCCGTCACTCATCCACGCCGCGTTATCATACGCCCCAATCATGAGTAACGCCTCAGAAGACAGGTCGAAGAAGGCGAATTCGCCGCGTCCCGGTGATGTTTTGATGAGTATTGCATTAATGTTTGGCGCGTACTGCGGCGCATCGTAGATGACACCCTCTGTATTCGTCAATAACAGGCGTGGTGTACTGCCCGCCGCCGCTTGTACTTGCCATAGCCCCTCATCATCCGCGTAGAAGATGAGGCCGCCATCCGCGCTGAAGTTCAGCCCGCGTGTGCTGTCGTCCACCTCCGCGATGACTTGCGGCTCTGCGGAGTCGTTGGTGGTATCTAACAACCACAGCGCGCCTTCCGTCACATAGGCCAATGACCGCCCGTTGCGGTTGAGCGCATAACTGAGAACATCCTCAAACCCGGCGGTGAGTACCTGCGCCGGTTCATCCGGGCGGATGCGCCAGACTTGCGCGAGGTTCAGCACATCGTTGGCAAGGAAGTAACCCGCCACATCAAGCGTGTCTGCGACATCTTCCTGCAAGCCCCCCCAACCAAACGCCACTACATTAGCGACGGGCAACGGGAAGCCCTGACCGCTACTGGGCTGGAGTAAAATCAGCACGCCCCCCCGCGCCGCGACCGTCAGTTCCCCACGTGGCGCCCATGTGATTCCCGATAATTCTACAGGGATAGTGCTGGTATCAAGCACGGTGGTCTGGCCGTCATTAAAGCGTAATTGCCGCAGATAAGCCTGTGTTTCCTCTAGCCCGGCATCGCTGACGAGCCGTGTAAATACCGCAATATCACCATCCGCCCGCACGGTAGGATATCGGTACAGGCGCGGCGGCGCTTGTAGCTCGGTCTGTTGGTTCTGGTTGGCGAAGTCAATCAGGTAGAGGCCGCCTGCCTCCGGTGCGAAGATAAGGCGCGTGTTATCCAGCCATGCCGCGCCGATAGAAGACGGAAGCGCCCCCGCCAGCACCATGTTGTAGCCATCCCGCCGATACACCCACCAGATGTTATCGTCCGCTTCTGCGGCCAGATACGCCCCCTCCGCCGACCATACCAGATTCGCCAATGGGCTGACGGCAATATCCGCAAAGCGCGGTGTTGCCGTGGCGATTTCAAATGCAATCCGTGCGCCGTAATCAGTGGTGTAAGCTAGTGTGCCGCCTGTGGGCGACCAGGTCATCGTCTGCCCGCCCCGTCGATAGGGGGGAAAGTTTGCGGTCTGTGCGGGTTCAATCATGACAGGTACAAAGTCATCCGCCGCCATATCCTGCGTGAACAAGCCATCCTGCGCCCGGTAAGCCAGCCAGCGCCCATCGGGGGAAATGCCGAAGTCCACCACGAACACATCCTCCGGCGTGACTTCCGCCACACCGCCCACGCCCACGCTGTAACGTTCTATCTGCCCTTCATTGAGCAGAATGTAGAGCGCGGTCGGCAGGTTGAGGCCGTCATCCTGCGCGTACAGCGTGCCGATCGTCCCAGCCACAATCATCATCAACAGGGCTAACAGTCTTCGCATGATGGTCACACATCCCTTTCAAGGTGGGTTTATCCGTGAAGGCACGGCATTATTTTACACTTACACCCCTATCATACCATTCACGGGGGCTTCCCAGCCCAGCGCCTGATGTTCGTGCAAAATAGCGTCGATTTTATCCGCGATGGCCTGCGGGTAAGGTGAGGTACGCCGCACACTTAAATCCGCATGACTGCCTACGCCTTCCAATGTTGCGGAAAGCACGCCTTTGGTCTCGTTGACCATGAAGTACATAAAATGGATGCGCTTGGCGTTGCGACTGAGTATACGCGCATAAATCGCCACTTGTTCCCCTAAGCGCACCTCTGATAAATAGCGGATGTGATGCTCCAGAGCAAAGCCGCCGGTGTTGTTCTGCTGGTAGTAGTCCGTCGTCATGCCGAATGACTCGAAGAACTGCCACGCGGCATCATCAAACAAGCCCAGATAGTGTCGGACGTTCATATGCCCCATGATGTCCAGCAAATCCGGCGTAACCGTCGCCCGCGACATCAACGGGAGGGCGGTAATTTTATCCAGCGGGATGTGCGAAATGGGCGGCATTTACATCCCCCATCCTTGCGGCAACCGCGCCACGCCGATATAAACCAGCACCAGCACGACCAAAATACTCGCCAGTACCCCATAGTAGCGCGTGGCATCCGGGCGTTTTTTAAGCGGCACATAGGCATGGGCAACCGCCAGTGCAATCGTCATGGTGACGAGATGCTCCCAACGATAGGCGACATCAAAGCCCCCCAGCGCGATAAAAAGCACCAGTCCCAAAATCCACTGCACGCCGAATAAGCTACTCCACGCCACGACAATCAGGTGAGTTTGCTTGTGGAATGGCTTGCTCTGCACTGCCCGCACCAGTAGATACCCAAACGCGACAATCGTCATCAGCACGACCAGCCAGCGCAAGCCAGAATGGGCGTAAGTCAAAAATTCGTTCATCTGCTATCTATCCTTAGTTGTTGTTTATGCAATAGAGGCACGGCCATCACACCGCCCCTCTACATTAAAAGTAAGTCAAGTCACTTATCGCAAAC
>DAIMZF010000007.1:0-8020 GCA_036734085.1 Aggregatilineales bacterium | reverse complement strand
AAGTCCGTCAGGCTGGCGCGTGTCTCGAAGATGCCGACCACATCCACACCGGCGGCGGAACGGTTCAACAGCGCATTACCGATGCTATCCAGCGTGAATGAGAACGCCATAAAGCGGATTTCGCTCTGCGCGTTGTTAATCTCCGCGATGATGGCATCCGCTACCGCGTCACCGGGCGAAAACATGATTCTAATCGGCACGCCGTCCTGTGTGAACTGCACGTCCTTCGCCACACTCCCGCGTGGGCCAAAGCCGCCGTTGTTAAACATATTGTCAAACTTTTGTTGGTAAGCCTGGACTGCACGCTGGGCACGCAGGCGGAGTAAGTTGTTGTTGTTGGTGTACGTATCACGCGGGGTAAAGTTCATCGACCCCATAAATACCTGTTGGCTGTCCATAATCATAAATTTATTGTGCATCAGACCACTACGGGCATCATCACGGTATGGAATACCCGCGTCGATAATCCATTGGAAGGGCGAGACTTCACCCAGTAGCACAGTTTCTTCATTATGATCGACTGTGCCATCATCATCAACCACCATCCGCACGCGCACGCCGCGCTCGTGGGCGGCTACTACCGCACGCGAGATGCAGGCGTTTGACCATTCATACGCGGCAATATCCAGTGTGCGCTGGGTGGTGTTAATCGCCTCCACGAGGACTTCATCAATACCCCCGTTGCAGGTGTCTTCCGGCCCGGCGGTGAACAGTTGCGGCGCGGTGAAGTACACCTGCCAGAAGCTTCGTTCTGCCCCGAAGCCCTCTTGCACGGTAATCACTTGGACATCACCCGGCAGGCTGGCAACGGCGGTTAACTGTTGGTTAATGTCTTGTTGTTGGCCGCTATCCGGCGTGGTTGTGGCACCGTCCAGCAATGCGGGGATGTCCACGCCGAAGTAAGCGGCTACCGCCACCACCAGCGCGCCGATAATCCCCAACAGAATTGTCGTTGGGGTTACTTTTTCATCTTTTTTCGTTTTCTTCTTGCTCGCCATGTCTGCTCCTTTTGGGTAAACGCTTCAGCGTCTACTTGCGGTCACTACCCGGAATGTCATCAATGCTGGAGGTACGCTTAAACGGGTTAGATGTTTTCCATCCGTTTTGGTTCTCGCGTGGTGTGTCTTCGTCGGATTCTTCCGCCAGTTCTTCTTCAGTGAACAATACCGTATCGGAGTCAATATCGGGCATGTCGTCCGACACGTCATCCGGCACGTCGTCCGGCGCTTCGTCCTCACCGGAGTCTTTATCCGGTGACGCCGCCGCACGTGGTAACGCCCCCGCGCTGGATGCCGCACCTGTTTCTACCAAAGCTAACAAAGCGCGGATCGTCCCGCTATCGTCCAGCCCGTTCACCGCGCTCACCACATCCGCAACGGCGGTGGGCTTGGGCGGATACCCGGCTTCCTGGGCGCGTTCAATCAATAAGCGGATGTAATTACGGTGTTTTTCGTCATCAAGGTTGGCACGTTGTGTGATGTAGCGATTAATCATCTTAAGCATGTTACGCATCGCGCTATAGCGTTTTTCAAAGTTATCTTCGTCTTTTGCGGTATGCGCGATAAGTTGAATCTGTGCCTCACTCCATTGGTGGATGATGCCCGCCTGTGCTTCGTCGTAACCTTCGGTCAGCGTGTAGTCCTCATACAGCCGGATGGTAGCCTCGCGGATGTCAATTTGTGACATGAGTTTCTATCCTTCCCTTAACCTGTGTCGATTATACAATTATCCCGCCAATAGTACAGAATAAGCCAGACACCACAAATTCACAGACCACGCTACAATAGAAGAAGCAGTCCAACATCTTACAGGGAGCATAACCCATGACTCGCTTCGTCCGGTTGCTTATTTTTCTTGGCTATGCCGTTGGTGCAGGCGCTATTTTTTACGGCTTCTTCTTCATGAATTGGCGCGAATTAGGCCAATATCAGCGCGGCTATGAGTTCGCACGTTTAACGCTGGATCAATTTAACAGCACACTTTTCCTACAGGCGGATACCCAGCTATCGCTAGACCTCCTGCGAAATACAGGCGGGGAAGTAGGCCGCATCATCGGCGAATTCTGGCCGACCGTGGCGGTCTTCGCTGTGGTGTTCATTGGTATAGCGCACGCTTCTTCCGCGATTGCGGCCTTTGTCGTGTTCATCATAGGGCGTCCCCTGTATCCGCATAAACGCTTTGGGGTGGCCTTCGCCATCATTGGCATCCTCATCACGATATTGAGTAACGTCATTATTCCTGTGTTTATTTTAATCCAGTTTTATAATCGCTTTTTAGCAGAGCAAATCGTAGGCGCGGGCTTTTGGGTAACGCTGTTCGGCGTGGTCATCGCTGGCCTGACCGGGCCATTTGTGGAATTTATGCGCCTGTTTATTCAGCACCCCGTTAACCGCCCGCAACGTGTTAAAAAGTCCTTGTTTGACGAGAGCGAAATCGGCGTGGGGTACTTCAAAGACCCTGCGGATAACCAACCACGCCGCAAAAAGCCCATCGCGGAGCAATTTAATCATCCTTATTACAAATCCGAAGAATAGGATTAGACCATGAAACGTATTGGCTTAATCGGCGGGATGAGTTGGGAATCCTCCCTGATGTATTACAAGCTCATCAACGAAGGTGTCCGCAACCGACTCGGCGGCTACCACAGCGCAGACTGTATTCTGCGCTCCGTGAATTTTGCGGAAGTCCACACTTTGCAACATGCTAACCAATGGGACGAAGCTGGTGTTATGCTGGCGCGTGCCGCACAGGATTTATACCGTGCTGGTGCAGAGTGCATCGTGCTGTGTACCAATACCATGCACAAGGTCGCGGATGACATCTGCGCGGATGTGCCCTTGCCTTTTATCCACATCGCGGATGCTACCGCACAGGCTATTCAGGCGGCAGGCCACGACACTGTGGGGCTGTTAGGCACACGTTTTACAATGGATGAGGAATTTTATACAGGACGCCTTCAGCACACACACGGGCTTCAGGTGCTTCTGCCGGATGCCGACGGGCGGCACATCGTTAATCGCATCATTTTTGATGAACTCGTTCACGGCATCATCAGCGACGAATCACGCCAGGCATACATCCAGCAGATTCATGCTTTGGCCGCGCAAGGCGCACAGGCTGTTATACTGGGCTGTACGGAAATCGGCCTGTTGGTTGAGCCACAGCACAGCCCCATCCCGACCTTTGATACAACGGCCATCCATGCGGCGGCGGCGGTGGGTTTTGCGCTGGATTAAGCGCAACCGGATGCACGCTTCTGCGTAATATATCTTATAGCCAAAAGTGAAGGACTAAGACCATGACTGAATGGTGGGGAACACGGCGCAATGTTTCGCCCCGCTTGCGCCTAGAAGTCGAAGCGATGCGGGCAACCTTTGATGACACCTTCCGGTTGATTGTGCCGCAGGGTGAAGAATTGCTGTACTGGCGTGGGGTTGTGCATGTCAACCTGGCGCGGCTTCGTCAACCGGAGCATACCATCAAGATTGTCTATCCACGTAACTATCCCAACCGCCCGGCGGAGGCTTATATCCTGGAGCCGGATATTTACAGCCAGAAGCACCAATACGAAGACGGTCAGCTATGTTTGTTTAACCCCAAAGATGGGGAGAACTACGGTTGGAATCCCTCCCGTTCGACGGCGGTCACGGTGACGGCGTGGGCGATCCAGTGGTTGTATGCCTATTACACATGGCGCGCAACGGGCGACTGGCCCGGCCTGGAAGAAACCGCCAACCCGGAGAATCCGCCGCGCAAATAGCACCGGTCATCACAGAGTCGATTTTGGCTGAAGCGGTAGCGACAACACCCCACCCGCCAAAATCTCACATCTTGCGTAAGTTGATTTAAGGATTGACGATGTTAAAAAGATTATTTCGTAAAAGCCCACCCGTGCCCAAGCTCATCATCGCGCAACGGGTGATTGACAAGATGCAGATTGCCGCCAATACCTTTGTAGAGGATGAAACCGGCGAAGCCATGATTGGCCTAATCACCCAGAGCGGCGAAGCCCGGACATTGATTATCCTGGATACGATTTCGCCCGATGACAGCGCCGTGCGCCAGTTGCACACCTTCCAGCAGGGTGACGACCTACAGGATGAAATCCTGTGGTGGTGGCAGGAAAACTGGGGGAAGAATCGCAGAGGGCGCGGGCGGAATATCTTCCAGAAACGTGCGGATTGGGATGTGCCGTTGAGCTATCTGGGGGATTGGCACAAACAGCCCGGCAACATGATTGTCCCAAGCGGCGGCGACCTGCAAACCGCGCTGGACTGGCTGGACGACCCCGAAAACCATACGGACTTCCTGCTTGTGCCCATTGTCACGCTAGACCACCCCGCCACCGTTGACCCCGACGCGGATAATGTCAACTATGTGGTGGTGCCGCAGGGTGACGGAAGCGCACTGCGCGTTGATTGGTGGTATGTCCACCGCGATTGGGGCATGTTCCAACCCATTACGCCCAGCATCAACACAGACGATACCCTGCCCAAGCTGTCCCCTATCCCCTGGCACCTGCGCGACCAGGACTACGCCCAAACGGAATGGAACATGCTGGAAGATGGGGGATTCGCCATTACCGTACTGTTGGCGGATATTGACGACAATCCGCCGTTAGAAGTGTGCATCAGCGCGGCACGACTAAAAGGCGCGGAGAAGATTTATCTGCTGACGACCGCGCACGATTACCCCCATACCCCGCCGCAGATGCGCCTTGCGCCTTTTGTCAGCTTACGCGCCGGGCAGACCATCGCGGATGTCTTCAGCGAATGGTGGCGCGGCGCGACCCCCGCGCAGACCGCGCCCGATTTTATATGGTCAACAGAGATGCACCTGCTGGATTATATTCAGGCGGTGGAAGCACACATGGGAATCAACATCCCCGCGCCGGAAGTGCCGCAAGACGTGACACAACAAGCACCTGTAAGCACGTCCACGCCAGAAGAAACGGAGAGTGAATCATGACATGGGATAGGGTAGAACGCTTAATCGGCAAAGGCAACTTACAACGCCTGGCGGAAAAAACGGTGGGGGTGGTCGGTGTGGGGTCTGGTGGCGGGTTTGTCGCCCAAAGCCTGGCGATGTCCGGCGTGGGGCGCTTTGTGCTGGTGGATGACGACGCACTGGAAGAACACAACATCGTGCGCCACGTCGCAGACCGTCGTTACATCGGCCAGCCCAAAACAGACGTACTCGCGGAACTCATCCGCCAGCGTAACCCGGACGCCCACATCCAAACCTTCAACGGGCGGATTGAATCACATTTAGAGATACTAGCCCAGTTGGATTTGCTGGTTGTGGGTGTAGACGGCGAACAGGTCAAATATATCATCAATCAAGCCTGTCTGGATCAGAACATCCCGGCGGTCTACGCGGGCGTTTACGAGCGCGGCGAAGGCGGCGACGTGACCCTCATCCGCCCGCATGACGGGCCGTGTTATGCGTGTTGGGCGGCGGAACTGCGCGAAGGCTTGCACGTCAGCCATGATGACGCGGGCGAACTGGATTACGGCATGATTGGGGATGAAGGCACTTTAGAGGCCGAGCCGGGCTTGTGGCTTCATGTGGTGCGTGTGGCCGCCGCCCAATCCGATGTCGCCCTGCGCTATTTGCTGGGCACAGACGACGAGCTACCCGCCAACACCGTGATTTTAGCCAACGCCGCGCTGGAGATTATCGAAGGCACAGTCACGCCGCCTTATGGTGCATTGTGGGTGGATATTCAGCGTAACCCGGCGTGTCTGGTCTGCGGGGATGCGCTCAACGCCGCCAGCGCGGAGATGTCGCTGGATGACCTGGCCGGGAGTGTCGGCATTGATATTCAGGCCGAACCCGGCGAAGACCAAACCGCGAACCAGACCGCCAGGAAAAACCGATGATTCCTTGTCATTAAGTGGTGTAAGCTGGTTCAACTTCTCCACAGTTTCCAGTACAATAAGAGTGAGCGAACGGAATGAGTGAAACAAACATGACCGACGAAAACAACACCCCTCCCACCGATTCCAGCGATACAACGGACGGTGATAACCACACAGACAACTTAGACCAACGCCGCGAACGACTAGGCGGCGAGCCTGCACCCGTCATCACGCCGGAGGAATTCGCACGTTTGCAGAAGGCCGGGCAAGTCCACATAGACACACGCGGGCGCGTCCGCACCAGCCGCCGGAGCGATGCCGATACGGGCGTATCCTTACGGAAGCGCAGGGCATGGTATGAGCAATGAAGCCAATCCGCAAACATTGGTGGACATTCTGCGTGCCGCCGGGCATCTGACCGACCCCCGCGTAGATTCTGCTTTTTCCCGTGTGCCGCGTCATGTCTTCCTGCCGGATGTGCCGCCGGATGTTGTGTACAGCGATTCGACCATCTCATTAAAGGCGGATAGTGACGGGCGCGACACGCTGAACGCCACCATGCCCAGCATGGTTGCCAGCCTGCTCACATTGGCGGAATTGCGCGAAGGCCATAACGTGTTGCACATCGGCACGGGCACAGGCTTCACCGCCGCACTGATTAACCACATCATCGGCGCAGATGGTCACATCACGTCGCTGGAGCTGGAGCGTGACATCGCCAAAAATGCAGGCAACGCGCTATTACGGGCGGGCTTCCCGGCTGTAAACGTTGTTCATACAGATGGCACAAGCGGGTATGCCCCTCGTGCCGCCTATGACCGCATCATCGCCAACGTGGGCATCTGGGATGTCCCGCTTGTGTGGAAGCGCCAATTAAAGCCCGGCGGCATTATCGCCACCCCCATCTGGCTGGATGGCTTGCAGGTCAGCGCGGCGTTCCGCCTGCAACCAGATGGCACACTTTATGCGGAAGGCATTAAGCCGAGCATGTTCGTTTATATGCGCGGGCAAAACGGAATGCCTGCTTTTCGTCGGCGTGTGGGCAGTAGCGCCCTCACTTTGCTGACCGATGACATCGCACGGATAGACCTTGCCGCGCTTCATGTGTTGCTCTCGCAGGATTACGAGCCAACCAATCACCTGACAGTCTCGCTGGAAAGCGCTGAATACTGGTATGGTGTCCTGCCCTATATCGCCATCAACGAACCCGACGAAGACATCTTCGCGTTATATAGCATAGACCACAACCGCACGGCTTACGGCGGCATGGATGGCGAAGGCTTCGCGTATTTCACCCCTGCCAGCGCGTGCTTTGTGCCCTATTACGGCGTCGGCAATACGCACACCTTCGCCGGGTCGGATGCGTTCATCGAAGTTGAGAAGCTTATCAACCAATGGACGGATTGCGGGCGTCCTGGCCTGGATCAGCTACGCCTGCGCCTTATCCCGCGTGAGCAGGGGATTTCCACGCTTGTTGAAGGCAAAATCTACCCGCGCAACGACCATTTTCTGCACGTCTGGATGGAGTTAGACGAACCCCCGCATGACCATCACGCTTGAAACACTGACCGCCGCATTGCACCTGCCGAATTTTGATGCTGTCGCCGCGCAAGAGGCGATGGCGCCTAAACCCCGCGCACGGTTGCATCAATTCACTGATGTGCCCGCCAAACAAGCCGGTGTGCTGGCCTTGCTCTATCCGGTGGATTCTGTGCTGAACATCGTGCTTACGCGGCGGCAGGAGTCCTTACGCGGCCATGCAGGTCAGATTAGCTTTCCGGGCGGCAAGCGTGACCCGGAAGACGAGTCCTTCACGGCGACCGCCCTCCGTGAAGCGCAGGAAGAAATCGGCATTGACCCCAGCGCCGTGCAGGTTATCGGCCAATTGGCACGGTTCTATGTACCGCCTAGCAATTTTGATGTTTACCCGACGGTCGGCTATCTGCCATATGTGCCGCAGTTTCGCCCTAATCCGGCGGAAGTGGCGCAGATGATTACATTCCCGGTAACGGAATTACTCGCGCCGGGTGCGACATCCAGCGAATACCACGATTTTCAAGGGATGCGCGTGTATATCCCGTTTTATCAGGTGGCGGAGCATAAAATATGGGGGGCAACCGCCGTTGTGTTGTGTGAACTCGCCCAGCGTTTGCAGGCCG
>DAIMZF010000006.1:55348-66624 GCA_036734085.1 Aggregatilineales bacterium | reverse complement strand
ACTTGCATCACTTCTTCCGGTGTCCCCTGAGCAACAATCCGCCCACCGTTCTCCCCTGCACCTGGCCCTAAATCCAACAACCAGTCCGCAGAGCGCATCGTTTCTTCGTCATGCTCAACAACAAGTACCGTGTTGCCTAAATCGCGTAAGTCGAGCAAAGTTTTAATGAGGCGTGCATTGTCACGCTGATGTAACCCGATAGACGGCTCATCCAGAACGTACAATACCCCCGTCAAACGACTCCCTATCTGCGTGGCAAGACGGATGCGTTGTGCTTCCCCACCGCTTAATGTGCCTGCCATACGCGCCAGCATCAGGTAGCTTAAGCCGACATCGTTCAAGAAACGAACACGCGCTTCAATCTCCTTGAGGATTTGATAAGCTATTTGCTGGTCACGCGAGGAAAGGGTTAAGCCTGACCCATTATTACCATCACCCCGTAGGCCTTCTACCCATTGTTTAAGTTCACCAATGGGCAATGCCGTCACATGATGGATTGGCTTACCTGCGACTGTCACAGCCAACGCTTCGGGACGCAGACGATTGCCACTACAAGTCTTGCAGGGCGTTTGCGTCATGTATTCTTCCAGCTTTTCCCGAATCATATCGGAATTTGTCTCTTGGTAGCGGCGGTAAAGGTTATTAACAACGCCTTCAAACGATGTTTGGTACTGACGGTTATCGCCGTAACGGTTGGTGTATCGAATAGTCACCTTTTTATTGCCTGTGCCGTACAAAATCACATCGCGTTGCTTAGTGGTCAGGTCTCGCCAAGGGGTATCTGTCGGCACACCAAATGACTCGCACACGGCATCTACAACGTTACGTGTCCAGCTACCATCTTCCAGATTCCAGCCATTGGCATCAATCGCACCCTCCGCAATGCTTTTATCCGGGTTAGGCACGATAATTGACGGATCAAATTCCAGCCGAAAGCCCAACCCCTGACAGTCGGGGCAAGCGCCAACAGGCGTGTTAAAGCTGAAAGTACGCGGCTCAATCTCCGGGATGCTTCCGTGACCATTGACACAAGATAGATGTTCACTGAATAAGATGTCTTTCGGGTCGTCAGCTTGCGTAACGTCATGGATAATGACGACGCCTTCGCCAAGTTCCAGCGCAGTCTCAATGGAATCCGTCAGACGAGTTTCCGCGCTACGAGCCTCTTCAGATTCCGGGTCTTCATGCTGGCGGATAATCAGGCGGTCAATCACAGCTTCGACATTATGTATCACATAGCGGTCTAGCTGAATATCTTCGTCGAGTTCGCGGATATCACCATCAGCCCGCACACGAGCAAATCCCGCTTTGCGTAAATCTTCCAGGACTTTGATGTGATTGCCCTTTTTGCCTTTGACGATAGGCGCAAGAATATTGACTCGTGTGCTGTCCGGCATGGCCTTGATCTCGTCCACAATTTGTTGGGCGCTCTGTGCGATGACTTGTTGCCCGCATACCGGACAATGCGGAATGCCAATTCTTGCATAGAGCAAACGCATATAGTCGTAAATTTCCGTGACTGTGCCTACTGTGGAACGCGGATTTTGGCTAACCCCTTTTTGGTCAATAGATACCGCCGGGCTTAGGCCTTCGATTTGGTCAACATCGGGCTTTTCCATCTGACCAAGAAACTGCCGCGCATACGCGCTTAGACTCTCTACATAGCGGCGCTGACCTTCAGCAAAAATTGTATCAAACGCTAAAGAGGACTTACCGGAACCGGAAAGACCACTGATGACGACGAGTTTGTTACGTGGAAGCTCAACATCAATATTTTTGAGGTTATGTTCCCGCGCACCCCGAACGATAATTTTATCTTGCATAATGAGACACCTTAGCCAGTTTGGGACATACGTTCTATTATAACGTAAAATATGGTCAACACAACGCTAAAAAGATAATCCCGCGACATGAAAGAAGCGGGATAAAGGGGTTAACAAGACATGATGAGCGTTGAGTTTAGCGTTGAACTTTGGTTGTAATGGGCTGAATTTCTTCATTTGTATTTACGAAGCCCAAGCCACGCACCACCATCACCCATGTACGACCCGGACGCAAATGAATAGGATTAGGCGCACCGGGATAAATGAGTTGGATTGCATTGCCAGGTTGTTCGTCCTGACGCCGCCAGAAGCCGAAGTATTGTTGACCATCACGGAAGACCAACGCCCGACCTTGTTCTAGAAATTGAATATCAATTGAGGCGTAATTTGCATCCGGCGGGAATAAGTCCGGGCGGTCTTCGTGCGGGACTTCGATAACGACGATATTATCCGCCCATAGTTGAGTGTCATCATTCGCGTCAAAGTGGGGTTCGCCATCTGTCCAGCGCTGGTAGATTTCTAATTCTTCATTGTACTGCCAGCGTGCATCAGTCTGGCCGTACCATTCCACATAAATATCATGCACAACTTCGTTACTAGGGTCTGGTTCTTCCCGGAAGGCAAACCCCCGCGCCCGAAATGGTGTATTCACGTTACGCCGAGAGGCGAGATCGTACAGTGTTTGTGTATTGAGGAAAAGCGTATGTTCAAAGTCTACAACACCTTGCAACGCCTCATTGCGGAAGAAACCTGCATTTTCGTTGTCGCCCCTTAAGGGGGAGAAAAACTGGAAGACATAGTCTGATTCCAGAATAAGATTTTGGATAGGTTCACTTGTGCCGGAATAAGCCAAAAGTGCATTGTACATTACGATGAGGTATAAATCCGCCAGACGTGCCGAACGCACAGAGCCGACAAGTTCTGGCGCGTTTGATCTGAAAATAGCGGCAAAACGTGTAACACCGCCTTCAGCCTCCATCTCGAAGATGACATCGGCCAGGTTGAGGCCGGTCTGGGGGCGGACGATAGGCGGAAAGTTACTCACTTTGACGATAAGATTACGACGATTCATGGCCTCTTCATCCGGGTAAGGCAACCCCGTTAAGGGATTAATGCCATCTGGATAAAAGATAGGCCCGATGGGGGTCGGCGTAGGGCTAGGAGTCTGCGTTGGCGTTTCCGTCGGTGCGGGGGTATTTGTCGGTGTTGATGTTTCCGTTGGCGTAGGCGACGGTGTGAGTGTGCTTGTAGGTGTGAGTGTTTCGGTCGGCGTAGCAGACGGGCCGCGCGGGGTATTCGTAGCAAAACTAGGTGGGTTGGGTCTGGGTGTGTTGGTAGCAAAAGTCTGACTAAAAACAGAGCCTCCCGGCACGGCCAAAAGCACCACACAGAAAGCAATTAAAACAGCAAAGATAGCAATACCGACTGAACGCATAGCGGCCTCATTACAGTTTCATGGTTTATTCACGGTAAAGCAGTATAAGACTAACGGAACGGTATGCACAGGGGATTTTGACAAGCGACGGGTAAGCGTTTAGTATTCGTACAGTGTCTAGGGTAAAAGGCACTGTGACAACTCATAGAGGAACCAAAGATGATCGTATGTGGGCGTGCGGTGCATCGCGCCTGTACAAAACAATTACGGCATTGATAGCATCTATATTGGCTTTTTATTAGCCAATAGCCACAACAAAAGGAACACGAATCATGAGTGAAGTCGAGCAATTAATCTCTGTTAAAAACAGATTGGGCGAAGGGCCAGTCTGGATCAACGGGGTGCTATACTGGGTGGACATCGGCGGCAAAGCCTTCTACCATTATCACCCGTCCAGCCGCGATCTGCACAGAGTCGAGACCAAACACACGGTCACATTTTTATCGTTTGCCGATGACAACCTGCGTATCGTCGGCACAGATGAGGGACTCGGCGTGTGGGAGAACGGTGAAATACGTATTCTGGAAGATAACGTTGCCTACCAACCAGCAGATCGCTTCAACGACGCGGCGACGTGTCCGCGTGGGCGGTTGTGGGCGGGTACAATGGGTGACAAAGCAACCAATCATCTATTCTGCATGGATTTAGACGGCTCTGTGCGTATCGCACAGGATGGTGTCGGTATCTCCAATGGCATCGGCTGGAGTCCAGACGGGACGACGATGTATCATACCGATTCGATGAAGAACACCATCTACGCCTACCGCTACGATCTGGACGCTGGAACAATCCATGATAGGCGCGTTTTCTTCCAATCGCCGGAGGGGTTCGGCACACCGGACGGCCTGACCGTTGACTCAGCGGGTTTCGTGTGGAGCGCATTCTGGGATGGCTGGAAGATCGCCCGCATCAACCCGGATGGTGACGTTGTCCGCGTGGTGGCGATGCCTGTTCAGCGCCCGACCAGTTGCACCTTCGGCGGTGCGGATTTAGATGAACTGTTCATTACCAGTGCCATTGATGACCTGAACGCCGACGATCTCCAGTCGCAACCACTGGCTGGTGACGTGTTCCGCCTGAAAGTGGAGGTACCCGGACGCCCTGAAAATCGGTTGCAGGTCACGGTTTAGGCAAACCAACCCAAATATACATCTTCAGGACAACCGTGTTTCCCTACCTGTGACTATATGACTGATTATTATTCGTTTTAATTTTTATCCACAAGGAGAAAACTCTATGACATCTACAAAAAGGATGTTGCTATCATTCGCCCACCCAGATGACGAGAGTTTTGGCATGGGTGGCGCGATTGCGAAGTATGTGGATGAAGGCGTTGATGTATATTTGATATGCTCGACAAATGGGGATGTCGGGACAATCCCGGAAGCGATGCGCGACCAATATGCGACAGTAGCAGAATTACGCCTGGCAGAACTGGATTGCGCCAGTGCTGTTTTAGGGTTTAAGGACGTTTTTAAGCTGGGCTATAAAGATAGCGGCATGGTTGGCTCTGATACAACTAAAGACACTGAATCGTCATGGTATGTTTGGGAAAATGAACCCGAGCGACTCATCTACGATGTAACCAAAATTATCCGACAGGTGCGCCCACAGGTTGTTGTGACATTCAACAAGTATGGTGGCTATGGTCATCCAGATCACATCGCTATCCAACGTGCAACAGAAATCGCCTTCCACCGAGCAAACGATGCGGACTACCCCACAGAGGGATTAGCGCCCTACCAACCACAAAAACTGTACTACACCGGCATCCCGGCAATGCTCGTGAGAATAGGCATTTGGAACATACGGCTACAGTTGAAAAACCCGCGCAAGGTAGGCACGAATAAGGATATTGACCTTGTAAAAATCCTTGACCATGTAGATCCATCTCATACAAAAGTAGATATTACAAAATATGTCGAAAAATGGGACGAAGCAAATGCCTGTCATGCTAGTCAAGGTGGCGGCAGACGAGGGTTTGTGCCTAAATGGTTGCGTCAACTCATCGGCACTCAACAAGGGTTTACGCGAGTATACCCTCAACCAAAGGTAAATCGGATTGATGAAAAAGACCTATTCGATGGAGTAACACTATCATCATGAACGGGCAAACAAAGATTGACCGCCTGCTCGATGCCATTGACTGTGTAAAGGCTAACCAGCGTGAGGAAGCGCGGGACATCCTGCGGGAGCTTATCCGTGTGGATAACAACTTCGAGGATGCCTGGCTGTGGATGTCTGTCGCAGTTGATTCCACAGACCAGAGTGTTATCTGCCTTGATAACGTCTTGCGGGTAAACCCGAATAATATGCAGGCCGCCGGTGCTTTATATCGCTTGCGAGAACGTGAGATTTTGGTAGAAGGTCAACGCAGAAAATACCAGACTAAGCGCGATATTGCCTTCGGCTTGATGTGGGTGGTGGTGGTGGTACTGTTGAACCTGATGTGGCTGACTATGTTCATATTCTCTCAGGTATCCGGGGCGAATAGCGGCGCGTAGCGCCTGCCAATAGCCATCTGCCCCACCTGCCCTTGCATCCACCCGACAAATGCCCGGATAACCCCTTCCGGCTCTCTTAGGCCAGTGATGTAAAGTGTCATCCGCAAGGGGTACAAGTTAGAAGATACAGTATCCGGGTTAGGCATAACCCCTGCTATCTCTACAGGCACGGTGCGGTTATCCAAAAACCCCATCGAGACATACCCAATGCCGCCACTAGAATTAAGAATGCTTTGTATCATTAATTCACTGGAAGCGGCAATGCGAGCGTTACGGCTAACAGGACGAAAGCCCATCACCATACGCTCAAATTCTGCGCGGATGCCACTACCATCCTCACGGCTGAAAACCGTTATCGGCAAAGAATTACCGCTAAGGTCTATCCATGAAGTAATGTGGCCTTGATAAATCCCGCGCAGTTGGTCGAGTGTTAACGCCTGAAGGTTAACATCCGGGCTGACGATAACAGCAATGCCATCCTGACCAATTGGTGCGGCCCACAAAGGGGTATCCACTGCCAGATGATTGGTGATGAAATAAGACACATCACCCCGATATACTTGATCCAGGCGGCCTTGATAATTGGTTGGGGGAAATCTGCTAGGAGCGGCTACATCAAAGTAGATATTAAAGAGGTCGTTTAAGAGCGGGGCTGTCGATGTCGTAGCGTAGATGGGGGGAGGATCCAGTGTCATGGTAGGGGTAGCCGCAGGCAAGCCACGACTACTACAACTAACAAGGGTTGTGGTCATCACGACGATAGCAATAGTGCGTTTGGCTGGTCGCATTATGACCCTTATTGCGCAGGATGCAGATAACGCTTTAAGAAGTCTTCAGCATATGCTGACAGACGCCCTTCCATAATTGCAGTCCGCATCCGTTCCATATGCTTAATCAAAAAGTGGATATTGTGAATGCTCAACAGTTGATGACCGAGAATCTCTTTTGAGCGTACCAGATGACGCAGATACGCCCGGGTGAAGTTCTGACAACTATAACACTCACAACCAACCTGGAGTGGTGCGCCGTCCCGCTCATAGATTTTGTTACGTACATTCACTCGGCCATCAGGGGTGAGTGCCGCACCATGTCGGGCTACCCGCGTGGGCATCACACAGTCGAATATATCCACACCGCGCAACACGCCTTGAGCAAGATCATCCGGCTCACCAACGCCCATCAGGTAGCGTGGTTTATCATCGGGTAAGGCGGGGATAGTCACATCGAGCGTATCATACATGGCGGATTTAGTCTCGCCAACAGCAAGGCCACCAATAGCGTAGCCGGGAAAACCAATCTGCTGTAAAAATGCCGCCGATGCCTCGCGTAAATCCGGGAAAATGCCGCCCTGCACAATACCAAAGAGGGCTTGCTTAAAATCATCAGGGTGGGCTTGGCGGCAACGAAGTGCCCAATCATGGGTGCGTTTAACCGCTTGTTCTACAATATTACGGTCAGTCGGCATGGGGCATTCATCGAAACACATGATAATATCCGCACCGAGATTTTGCTGAATTTGCATTGAAGATTCAGGTGTAAAGCGCAGTTTCGTTCCATCAATATGACTGCGGAATGTTACACCATCATCATCAATTTTGTTGATTTCCGTCAGGCTAAATACCTGGAAGCCCCCAGAGTCAGTCAGGATTGGGCCAGGCCAGGCCATAAAGCTGTGCAGTCCCCCCATATCACGCACAACATCATCGCCGGGGCGGATGTGCAGATGATAGGTATTCGCCAACACCAGTGACGCACCAATTTCTACAAGGTCACGCGGTGGGACAGCTTTAACCGAAGCCACTGTACCAACAGGTGCAAAAACAGGTGTCGGTATTATGCCGTGTGGGGTATGTAATAACCCGGCGCGTGCTGGGCCATCCTGCGCGATAACTTCGAACTTAAAAGACACTTTGAACCTCTTATTGTAGTGGTTGATGCCCTTAACCTCATATAATATAGCGTAAGGTAGGCTACAATCCAAAGGGTTAAACATTGGAAGACCATAAAACAAACGTGCGAGAGCGCTTCGGCAAGACTGCACAAGACTATGTGACAAGCCAGGTTCATGCCACAGGTCTTGACCTGGAACTACACCTAGAGATTGCCAAACCTGACCCGCACTGGCAAATGTTGGACATCGCTACCGGAGGCGGACACACAGCACGTTTATTCGCGCCCTATGTGCAACACGTCATCGCGTCAGATTTCACCCTGCCCATGCTTGATGCCGCACGTGAAAGCACCACCGCAGAAAATGTAACATTCTGTGCGGCAGATGCCGAAGACTTGCCCTTCCCTGATAACACATTTGACCTCATCACATGCCGAATTGCGGCACATCACTTTAGTGATTGCTTCCGCTTTGTGATGGAAAGTGCGCGGTGCTTAAGGCCAGGCGGGGTGTTATTAGTCCAAGACCATGTCAATGCCGATGACCAACGCACAGCAGAATATCTCGACGCTTTTGAGCGCCTACGTGACAACAGCCATAAAAAAGCCTACGCAGAATACGAATGGCGCGGCATGTTTGCTGATGCCGCATTAACCGTAACCCATACACACCGTTTATCACGACCCGCAGGGGGGCTTATCCAATGGGCACAGCGCCAACGATGCACAGATGCAACTATTGAAAAACTACAGGTATTGCTAAAGCAAGCACCCCCCAAAGCACAAAAGATACTGCAACCCAAATTTGCAGGCACGCCACAGGCAGACTTTGTACATGCTTACATTATTATCGCTGGTCAAAAGAGCGTTTAAGCATGTTCTTGCGCCAGTTGGATTAACGCTTGCGCGGCGCGTGGCGCACCGCCCGATGCGGACATCTGTGTAGCGAATGTTTGTGCGGCTTCCCACGCCGGTAGATGTCCGGCCAGAGCTTGTGCGGCTTCCCATAATTTACCCTGGCGCACGTCATGCGCGGTCAGGTTTAAACCGATCTTGGCCTGTGCCACCCGCCGCGCCTGTACGCGCTGGTCTGCCGCATGGGGGACAACAATCTGAGGGATGCCATGCACTACCGCATAATGCGTTGTCCCCATGCCGCCGTGATGAATAATCAGGCGGGCGCGAGGTAAAACATGCTCAAACGGGATAAAGTTCACCAGGCGCGTACCTTTAGGCAAAGCATTGATAAGCTCTTGCTTTTTATCCGGCGGAAACGGGTTAAATCCTATCGCTACAATCGGCAATAGTCCTACCCTAGCGGCGGCCTGTGCGCCCCAACTGAAGAATCCCAAATCTCCGGTGAAGGTTGTACCAAGCGTGACGACTGCTAAAGGCACATCATCAGGGATGGCGACTAACCATTCCGGAGGCGCGTCTTTGGGATGCTGAGGCATACCGCCAACAAATAGATTCTGCGGCAATAAACTATCTATCTCGGCGGAATACCAACGCTCGGTAAAATAACAAATGTGCAGGTGTGGACTCACTATGGATGGGGTTGAGCCTTGTGCGAAATTGACACCTTGCAAGTTGAACCGTTCACACAAGCGCCGCAGTCGCTCCACACTATCAGAACCGAGATTGCGTTGAACCGGGAAAAGGAAATCCGGCTCTAGTCCAGCCTGTGCAGGCCATCCGGCAACTGCCATCGGGACGTTTAAGGCTTCGGCGGCTAAAGCTGATGCGCTTAAAAAAGGGTCTGTCACAATCATATCCGGCTTGCCAATTTCCATCGCTAAGTCAATGAGAGCTTGGGTAGCTTCGGCAACAATGTTCTCGCTCAGCCATGTGTCCAGCGCACGACGATAGCGCAACATCACGGCCTCCTGCGGTGGAATTTTTGTTAAATCCGGCGCCGGTGGCGGCGGCCATAACCAGCCTGTTTCCCGGATACTTTGAAATGACACCCCCCCTGCCGTGACTGTACCATGAATAGCCTCGCCACTTACCCATAGTACCTCATGCCCTTCTGTAACAAGGTGTTGAGCCGTTTTGAGGAACCCGCCCCAATCTGTATGGCTATAAAGCGGGGCAGAGACAAACCAGTATTTTGCCATATTATTTTTTCATCCATGTGGGTTGGTAATTATCAGGGTTTAAGCGCAAAATCCGTAAGATATCCGCCGCCGCTTTCCAATCTGCCTGAGCATTTGCGGCATCATTGAGTCTGGCATGGACTTCACTTCGCAGGACTAATGAGTCTGCTAGTAAACGTCGTCCGCCGTGTGCATCGGCCAATTGGACAGCTTCCTGAGCATTCGTCATTAAATCTGCATTCGCACCGTTGGTGAGTTTTAACCGTGTTTGACCGTTGAGTGCACGCACAATAACGTCCAGACGATCTAGCTGACGGCCTGCCTGCAAAGCGGCATTGATAGATGTTTCTGCATCCGCTAAGTTGCCCTTAGAAATCAGCGAGTGGCCGAGATTGACGCTTACCACTGCCCGCCAGTATTCGTCATCACTTTGTTCCAGCATTTGCCAGGCGCTACCATGGTAAGCAATGGCTTTATCGTAATCATGTAGTTCATCCCACACAAGGCCAATGTTATCCGTTTGAACCGCCGCCTGAAGCATCATATTGAGGTTTTGGCTTTGGCGGACGGCATAATCCAGCATATCCAATGCAGATTTTGTGCGACCTGTATTCAGCAAAAACCATCCATAGTTACCGCGACGAGTAGCCTCTGTATAGCGGTCTCTATTTTTCTGTGCAATCTGGATAGACTCTACAAAGAAGGCTTCGGCGGTCGTCACATCACCATAATCAACATAGGCGGTAGCGGCATTAGATAACACAATGCCGCGTGTCTCCAAATCATCAAAAGAATTGAGGAGCATTAACGCCTGTTCGTAGTCCTTCATAGCGCGTTTGGATTGCCGTATCTGGCGGCGAAGGTTGGCAATATCACAATAGATGCGGGCAACACGGGCATGATGCCCCTCTGCTTCGTATATGCGGAGCGCAGTCATCCATGATTGGATGGCCTGTTGATAGTCCGCATTATGTGTATGAAAAATGCCGATGTCGCGTTGTATCCCTGCTAAATCAAGCGGGAGATTGTTCTGCTCCGCATAGTGCAAAGCGCGGTCATAGATGGTTTTGGCGTCATCGTATTGCCCCACCCCAGTTTGTGCCGCGCCAAGTGTGCGTAATAGCTCTGCGTAGCTGTATTCCGCCGCCGTTAACTTGAGTGCATCATAGCCATCATCCGCATTTTGCAGATGTTCAATTGCGTTTTGTAGGTCACCGGTGGCGCACAAGGCGATGCCGAGTGCGGCCTGTGCCAGCAAAAATACACGGCGTTCGGTATCTTCATGGAGTAAATCCACCGACTGCCGCGCATAATCCAGCGCGGCAGTCGAGTCGCCGAGTCGGTCAGATGCCTTGCTAATGCGGCATAGGGTCAGCAGATGGTCGGGATAATGAACGCCAACGCTGACATTCGCCAACACAAGCAAAAGATGACGGCGCGCTTCTTCAAAGAGGCTCTCGTTCATCGCTTCAATAGCGAGCGCACCACGCCACAGGATTTCATACTCACGATATTCCATGTGTTCGGC
>DAIMZF010000006.1:42646-55248 GCA_036734085.1 Aggregatilineales bacterium | reverse complement strand
AAAACACCCCGCCCGATATTGATGTAAGCCATCTGTGCCTCGTGGCGTTTATTTTGGGTAAAGTCCTGTTCCAGGTCACTCAAGACCTGTGTTGCCTGGTCAAATTCATTCAGCCGAATAAGAACGTCAACGCGATGTAGATGAATCGCCGTAAGTAACATCGGATTCGCAATATTAACAGCAAGTTCAAGCGCAGTATCAAGTTCTGCAATCGCCTGGTCATATTTACCGGAGCGTTTAAAACGCCGACCACGCTCCAACGTGGTTTGTAGTTGATCAATGGTATCTTTGGCCGGATCGATGGTTGGCTTAATGCCCATCCAGGCCGTTACACGTTCGATTAAGTTCATAGGTTATCACTTTATCAGTCGGTCATTTGCGTTCGTTTATACCATTATAACAATGGCATGTTGGTTCTAGCTGATGGTCTACAAAGACTGGTACTATAAGCGATATTAACACCTACCAAGCAAAGTCGAGAGTGTCCCTTGCAAAGTTACATTAATCTCTTGCGCGAAAACCCGAATTTTGCGCTCTTGTGGTATGCCCAAGTTGTCAGTTTATTGGGGGATTGGTTTAACACCATTGCGCTATCTATCCTGGTAGCACAATATAGCGGCGGCAGTGGCCTGGCAATCAGTTTATTCCTGATGGCGCGTTTTTTGCCGCCTCTGTTATTTAGTCCATTGGCGGGTGTGTTGGTTGACCGCTTCGATAGGAAGAAAATTCTGGTCTATTGCAACCTGCTCCGTGTGTTTGTGGTGCTAGGTTTTCTGCTGGTTAATACACCGGATTTGCTGTGGCTCATCTACGCGCTAACCATCGTACAATTCAGTTTATCGGCCTTATTCGAGCCGGGACAGTCGGCCATTACGCCCGCGATAGTCAAGCGGGATGATTTGGTATTAGCCAATACGCTAGCCAGCATTACATGGTCTGCGATGTTAGCTTTCGGTGCCATTATCGGCGGGGCTGTAGCGGCTATTTTCGGCATTCAAGCGGCGCTGATTATCGACGCAGCCACGTTTGGACTGGCGGCTTATCTACTCTCACGAATTAACATTGTGTATCCATCCAACTTAAAAGAAGCCCGCGCCGAAGGAGAAACCGGTGGTTTCCTGGAAGGTTTGCGCTATCTGCGCCAAAATCCCACGATTGCGGCGGTTTTAGCCGTTAAAGGTGGCGGGAGCATTGGTAATATTGACACCATTATGACCATCTACGCTACGCAGTTGTTTGTGTTGGGGAGTAGCGGCCAATTCTCGCTCGGCATTTTGTATAGTGCATTTGGTGTGGGCGCAATCATCGGCCCGCTTGTGCTCAACCGCATCAACGATGGGTCAATCAAACGAATGCGTAACCTCATCGTCATCGGCTTTGTGCTGATGTGTGGTGGATGGTTTTTACTGGGTTTAGCAAATACGCTGGTTTTAATCGCAGTGGCGATTATCGTGCGGGCGATGGGTGGCTCTGCCAATTGGACATATAGCTCAGTAATCATCCAGAAGAGCGTGCCAGATCAGTATTTAGGGCGTGTTTTCTCTGTGGACTTAGCGGGCTTCCAACTGGTTACGGTGTTGAGTATTCTAGCTCATGGATGGATTATCGACGTGATGAACGAGCGTCTGCACCTACCCCTTATGGAGATGCAGGTATCGCCCATCTTTACAGAGGGGGTCGGGCTATTGTATCGCCCTATGTTAGCACAAAACCTGAGCATTATTGCGATATGGACGGGGATTGTCAGCGTATTACCACTTTTATTTTGGATCGTCGTTTTGCCAAAAATCAAGCGGCGGGAACTCATCCCCGCCGCAAGTGAAGTTACAGTCTAGCTAGCCAATGCGAATAACTGAGCCGCAGTATTCGCACTCAATCTGACGTTGCCCTCCCACGAGCATGGGCAACGTCGCCCCGCAGACGTGGCAGGCTGTGGGCGCATTTTTGAGGGCTTCCAACATTTCCGGGTCGGGTTGGATGGCGCGTTCGTCGTCAGTTTCTCCGGCAATCATGCGTTCAATTTGCTTAATCCAAAACTTGTTGTTCGTGCCGCCTTTAACTTCGACGGTGATTTTAGGATAGGGTGCGCCACTCTTTAATGTAAGATGCACCATATCTTTGCCGCCGAACAAGCCCTTGTTCTCGAAATTTAGTCCCTCAACCAGATTAAGCGAGACTTCCCAGCGCATTTCATGGATTTGCTTGCCGCCAAACATGCCTAATGTCTTGCCGACTTTTTCGTTCTGCTCGAAGATAAGGCGATGGTCGGTCAGGTAAAGATGTCCATTAGGGGTGTCCTTATTGCCAGCAACCCATTCCGCACGAGAAACCATGTATAGTGATTCACCCATCAGGAATTTGAAGCTCGCACCATCACGAATATCTAAAAATCCATTAATCTCTGTAATCTGCCGATTAAGCGCGTCAGAGTCTTTTTTCACTGTCTCAAATAGAGTGCGAATGCGGCGCTTAGCGGCAGTTACTTTGTTTTCAAATTCGCTGATTTTGTGTTCAATGGGTTGGATGGCAACGGTCAGTTTTTCCGGCGCACCGACCAGACGCATAGCTTTACCCATACTTTCCTGGATGTGCCCTGTTTCCGCACGGAGTTGGGATTGCTCATCCTGGATGACGCTATCAACCTGTGTTTTTGCTTCAACCCAGTGTTGTTGTAGAACTTCCGCCATGTGTTCTAAAAATTTACGGAAGGCATATCCGCGTGAGCGAATATCTGCAATTTTTGCGGGGTAGCCACGAATCGCCCCAACAAGGTCACTGACTTCTTTATTGACATCATTCAGGCGTATCTCGTCCTCAAATTTGCCGTAGCGTTCACGCAGGGACTCTAGGCTTTTGGCAATGTCTTCACTCATGATTTAACCCCTTTGTTTGTGTTTGTCTGTGTCGCTATTCAGTTGTCTTGACCTGTGCCCGCAGATAGGACTCCATAAATTCATGTAGGCGACCATCAAGCACTGCGTTCACATTTCCAACTTCAAAGTTTGTGCGATGGTCTTTGACCATCTGGTAAGGGTGCATCACATAAGAACGTATTTGATTCCCCCACCCGGCATCAACATTTTCACCCTTTAGTACGGCTAAGTGCGCCTCTTGTTTTTGGCGCTCCATCTCCAATAGACGTGCTTTAAGGATTTGCAGGGCGCGTTCACGGTTTTGTCCCTGACTACGCTGATTTTGACACTGTACCACAATTCCGGTCGGCATGTGTGTAATGCGGACGGCGGTATCGTTCTTCTGGACGTGTTGCCCCCCCGCCCCACTCGCCCGATAGGTGTCTATACGCAAATCTTTATCGTTAATCTCGATGTCAATGTCACCCTGAATATCCGGCCATAGCTCAATTTTAGTGAACGATGTATGCCGTCTGCTCGCGGAGTCGAATGGGCTTAAGCGCACCAGACGATGAACCCCTTGCTCACTCCGCAGGTAGCCATAGGCATAATTTCCTTTAATGCTCATCATCACACTTTTGATGCCAGCCTCATCACCTTCGCTACGTTCGATGACTTCCACCTTGTAGCCGTTTTGCTCAGCCCACCGGATGTACATGCGCTCCAGCATTTCTCCCCAATCCTGAGAGTCCGTGCCACCTGCGCCGGCGTGAATAGCCAGAATCGCATCCTCATTATCATATTGGCCGGAAAACATCGCCCGAAAAGACATCCGATCAATTTCTGTGACAATCCCGTTGACTTCTTGTTCTAGCTCATCATCCAGGCTATTATCACCTAACTCTGCTAATTCCAGGGCGTCGTATATGCGTACTTGCAAGGCTTGCCAGGGCAGGACGTTATCGCGTGTTTTTGATAGCCGTTGCATGGTTTTCTGTGCGCTATCCGGGTTATCCCAGAAAGTTGTTTCTGTTGATTCTGCTTCCAACAAGCGTATTTCCGCCATTTGAGACTCAATATCCAACTGTTGCATCAGACCATCGACCTGAGTTTTGAGTTGTTTTAACTTATTAACGTGACTGCTCATGTTGTTTATATCCTGAATCTATCAAGTTAGCGTTCCAAAATCGTTCCAAAATCATCTCAGGATTTTAAAAAGTCACAATTTGTCACGCCTCTGGCGTAAGGCTTCGTACAAGCAAACCGCCCCACTGACCGACACATTAAGCGAGTCCGTCATCTGACCAATCATCGGGATTGTGAGGCGCATGTCTGCGACTGATGACCACTTCGCGTCTAAGCCCACATCTTCCGTACCCATCACAAGTGCCACACGTCCCGTAAAATCAGCCTTAAATAAGTCTGTGTCACCGTCAACCAGCGTTGCTGTAATACGGTAGCCGTTCGCTTGCAGGAAAGTGATAGCGGTTAGACTGTCCGAAGCGTACACGTTATCTACAAAGCAAGCACCTGTACTGGCGCGAATAATATTAGGATTATAAAGGTCAAGCGTGGAATCCGCTAAAATGACAGCACCAACGCCGACAGCATCCGCCGTGCGTAATAATGCGCCGATGTTGCCCGGCTTCTGTAAGCCGACCAGCACCAAAATAAGCGCGTTTTGTGCAGATTGGAGTTGGTTTAATACCAACGCGGGTTTGCTCACCATCACAGCAACCAGCGTGGAGGGGTTTTCCCTGTAGGCGGCTTTTTCCAAAATATCAGGCGTAACTTCATATAGCACTTGTGGGGACAAAGCAAAAGGCCATGTGGCTTTGCCGGGAACATGCAACACATAATCAACTTGATAACCGCAGTCCAGCGCCCGTGCTAAATCGCGCTCACTGTCAACGACAAAACGATTTTCACGCTCCCGATGGCGTTTATCACGGAGTTTTTTAATCAGCTTAATCTTTGGGTTTTGAAAGCTCGTAATCCGTTGCGACTCAGGTACCATAGCTTAGTTTTCGTCGAATAGGCTTTTGACGAAGATTTCCGGGTTAAACAACACCATATCATCCATTGCTTCGCCTAATCCCACATAATGAACGGGAAGCTGTAAATCATTAAACACAGAAAAAACCATGCCACCTTTTGGAGTACCATCCAGCTTAGTGACGATGACCCCGGTCACATCAATCATCTCTTTAAATTTTTGCGCCTGTTGCATGGCGTTTTGTCCCGTTGTGCCGTCCAATACAAGCAGAACTTCGTGCGGGGCATCCGGGATAATACGGCTGGATACCTGGCGGATTTTAGCCAGTTCTTCCATCAGATTATAATTGGTGTGTAAACGCCCGGCGGTATCCACAATAAGCACTTCATAGCCACGCGCCTTCGCCGCCGCCGCCGCATCATATACAACAGCGGCAGGGTCGCTACCAGGCTTATTAGCCACGACTGGCGCACCGACGCGATCCCCCCACATTTTTAATTGGTCAATCGCCGCCGCACGGAAGGTATCACCTGCGGCCAACATTACCTTACGCCCACCCAACATCATACGATGCGCTAATTTGCCGATAGAGGTTGTTTTACCACTGCCATTAACACCGACCACCAATACAATGGAAAGTTCACGCCCGCTAATGTTCATCGGTGGCGGAAAACGAAGCATGTCCTGTAGTGATTGCCGAAGTGCCTGCTGAACTTCTTCGTGTTTGGTAAGGCCACGCAACCGCAAGTCATCTAATAGCTTGGTGGTCGTATTCACGCCTAAATCCGCTTGAATCAGAATCGCTTCAATGTCGTCCCATGTGTCATCGGTAATTTCAGTATTACCGAGCATATTTGCGATTCTGCCAAAGAATGATTTGCGGGTTTTCGCAAGCCCACGATTGAAGATACTCACAGGCGGTTTACTCCCTTTTAGAAGGTTGAAGTGGCAACGGTAAAATTGATTGTACACATAGCCCAGTCGCAAAACAAGACACCGGATAGGCTATAATGAATGGTACACCAATAGGCGTAAGAGAAATATAGATGGACAACAAATTAACGCATTTAGACCATACAGGTCGCGCAGACATGGTTGACATAGCAGATAAACCAGCTAGTGACCGCCTTGCTGTAGCAGAAGGATACATCCGCATGAGGGCGGAGACTTTAGACCTGATCCAGGCTGGAAACATTAAAAAAGGGGATGTCTTTAGTGTGGCGCGGATTGCTGGGATTATGGCGGCGAAACGTACTTCAGAGCTTATACCGCTATGCCACCTTATCCCACTAAGTAAAATCAGTGTGGATTTAGAAGTTGATAAGGCTAATCATCGGGTTCGCATCACCGCAACAGCGCGGACGACGGGTAAAACGGGTGTTGAGATGGAAGCATTAACGGCGGTGAACATCGCCGCACTGACAATCTATGACATGGCAAAAGCCGTTGACCGCCAAATGGTGATTGAGGGTGTTCGCCTTTTGGAGAAGCGCGGCGGCATACACGGCGATTACCTAGCAGGGGAATAAACCTACATGGACATCAACATTTTACTGTTTGCAACACTCAAAGAACGTGCCGGACAATCTCGGTTGACTTTAACTTTGCCTGATGGCGCAAATGTTGATGATGTTCGCCGCGCATTGGTCAAGCTCTACCCGGAAATGGATGTCAACGTGGAACACGCTATCGCATCAGTCAATCAAGATTTTGCAACGGATAGCGACATTGTGCAGGATGGAGATGTCGTCGCATTTTTCCCGCCGGTAAGTGGTGGGGAAGCATGGCCGGAGTTGTTCCAGTTGTCTACGGAAGCAATTAATCATGATGAAATTATCAACGCAATCACAACATCAGCGACCGGCGCAGTCGCATTATTTAGTGGTATTGTACGCGGAGAAACACACAAAGACGGCCACTTGCCACAGACGGATTTTTTGGAGTACGAAGCCTACGAACCAATGGCGCTGGATAAAATCCGCCAGGTTGCGGGGGAAATCCGTTTACAGTGGCCTAAAGTACAGGGGATCGCCATCTTGCAACGTCTAGGCAAGTTGGAAGTTGGGCAAAACACAGTCTTGATTGCGTGTTCTGCCGCCCACCGTGACGACGGATGTTTTGAAGCGGCACGCTATGGCATAGATCGACTTAAGGAAATTGTCCCTGTCTGGAAGCGAGAGGTTAATCCGCGAGGCGCAGTCTGGATTGAAGGAGAATATAAGCCCACTCAAGCCGACAAGAAAGACCCCGCCTAGCACATTGGTTCAGACTGTGGTACAACCGGACGCACTTTAATTTAGGCTTTTGAGTATAAAAATTAACGAATGAAGGAGACTAAGCGCATGACAAGGCGAATCGTTGTGACGGGCTTAGGGATGGTCACCCCACTGGGGCACGATGTAGAAACAACGTGGGAGGCAATCAAAAATGGGCAATCCGGGATTAGCCGGATAACGCATTATGATCCCAGCGAACACCTTGTCCAGATTGCGGCTGAAGTGAAGGACTGGGACGCGACACAGTACGTTGAGGCAAAAGAACTACGCCGCCGTGACCGCTATCAGCTATTCAGCTATGCGGCGGCGATGCAAGCCTGGCAACAAGCCGGGATAACGCTCACCACAGAAGAAGAACATGACAGAACCAGCGTCATCATCGGTTCATCTGTCGGAGGGATGTTGAGCTTTGAGGAGCAAGTTCTGCTCGTAGAGCATACTAAAAATCTGCGTAAGGTATCACCGTTTGGCATCCCGATGTTGGTTGTGAACGGCGCAAGCAACATGGTGAGCATTGCCATTGGTGCTAACGGCCCTACCCAGTCTTTGGCCTCAGCATGTGCAACAGGGACAGATTGCATCGGCTTTGCATACCATCTCATCCAGAGTGGCCGTGTAGATCGTGCCCTGGCCGGTTGTGGTGAAGCACCCATCCTGGCGATTGGAATCGCGGTTTTTGACCGTATGGGAGCGACTTCCCGACGAAACGACGACCCCGAAGGCGCGATGCGGCCTTTTGACAAAGACCGACAAGGTCTGGTTTTCTCCGAAGGTGCGGCAGTGTTGATGCTGGAAGAGTATGAGGGCGCAGTCCAGCGTGGGGCAAACATCCTAGCGGAAGTTATCGGCTATGGTTGCACATCAGATGCTTTTCATGTGACTGCACCGGAGCCAACAGGGGGCGGCGCGAGTAAGGCTATCCAATATGCGCTTAAAGATGCCAGAATAAATCCAAGTGATGTGAACTACATCAGCGCACATGGCACAGCGACTGCATTAAATGACCCGATGGAGACAAAAGCAGTAAAAATCGTCTTCGGGGAACATGCGTATAACATCCCCATGAGTTCTACCAAGAGCATGACGGGACATGGCATGGGAATGACCGCCGCGTTAGAATCCGCATTTTGTGTATTGGCAATCCGTGACCAGGTTGCACCGCCGACTATCAATTTACATACGCCCGACCCAGATTGCGACCTTGACTACGTGCCGAATACAGCCCGCAATATTAAAATTGATGTGGCGATGAATAATGCATTCGGCTTTGGAGGGCATAATTCATCATTAATTTTCAAGAAAATATAGGTATGACAGACGAACAACAAATCATTCCGACGGAAGCAAACGAAGAACACACTTACTCTCTGATTGACCTTGTGGAATTTCAGGAGATATTAAATGTGCGTTTTTATCAACCAGAGCTACTGCAACTCGCATTGACACATCGCTCCTATGTGAACGAGCGCACTCTGCAAAACGTCGAAAATAACGAAAGACTCGAGTTTTTAGGGGATGCGATTCTGGACTTCATCACGGCGGATATGTTATATCGGCGCTTCCCGATGATGAATGAAGGCGAGATGACCCGGTTGCGGGCGGCACTCGTACGCACGGAAGCACTAGCCCGACTAGGGGCAGATTGCCGGGTTGGGGAAGCGTTGCTTATCGGCAAAGGCGAAGCCAATAGCGGCGGGCGTCAGCGTGAGACTAACCTTTGTCGGGCATTTGAGGCTGTCATCGGCGCGATTTATCTTGATCAAGGGTTACAGGCCGTTAAAGATTTTGTCATCCCACGCTTAACGCGGATGCAAAGCGATGTGATGGAAGACGCTATGAACAAAGATGCTCGTAGTCAATTCCAGGAATGGTCGCAAGCGGTACATAACATCACTCCAGAATTCCGCGTGGCAGATGCTGTAGGGCCGGAGCATGAAAAAGAATTTATCGTAGAGGCGTACCTGAATACGCAAAAAGTGGCCGAAGGACGAGGGCGGAGTAAGCGCGCCGCCGCGCAGGATGCCGCGCTTAACGCATTAACGCTGTTGATGAAGGGTGAACTGGATTTCAGCCCACCCACAGTTAGTTAACCATCTGATCATCGCAGGCGCACTACAATCAGCGCGAGTAGATGATCAGATGGCTGATAGGGGATAATCTGTCGTGAGAAATCATTAATCACGCCAGATTCGACCACCTGGAAGTTGTTCGCAACTGTTGTCCATAGATAATCAAGCCGGGCTTGTACCCCCGTCCGGCGAAATGTGTCGGAAAGTTCCGGTTGTTGGTCGGCGAAGGGGTCATCAAAGCCGAGCGTAATCATCCGGCGTACAACATCAGAAGTTGGGATATTGTTGAATGTGCCGCCAATCATCACACGCCCCCGTCGTCCATCAGGGAAGTGCCCGGCGATAGTACCGATAACCTGATTTAATTGCGCGGATTGTGCCGCCTCTAAATCTTCAATGGATTGCCCATCGCCTGTATCAAGCAGAGGTTCCAGCCACAGGTTGTACAGCGTGATAACGTTAGCATCCGGCAAAATCTGGACACGCTGAAGCCCTGTTTGGGTGCCTACGCTGGGGAGCAATACGCCATCATCAAACACAATGCGGATATTTGATATAACCGCTAGTCCTTGTATACCCTCATTCGTCGGCAAGAAGCGCGCATCCATCCCTAATCGTCGGGCTAACCAAAGAACTTGGTCTACCCCATAACTCGTCATGCGGCCTACTTCCACCTCTTGTAATAACACGACGTTAGCACCGCTAAACTCGATAGTGCGTGCTATCATCTCAAGGTCAAAGTGGAAGAATTCATTAAAACCACTGTGGATGTTATACGTCCCAAGACGGACAAGTTCGGGGTCAGTCACACCACGAACAACAGGCGGACGGGCAAAATATACAGCTAACGCGCTGATGAGTCCTACAAGTAAGATAGATAAAAATGATAGCCCTAGTCGGGATTGCATCGCCCATGCAATGCGCTTGTGCATGGTGACCATCGGCATCACCGCAAAGAAAACAGCGAGTAATATAACCGCCAACCCCAAGCCCCTGAAGCCACGTAACAATGCAGGCACAATAGGATTGAGTGCGTCTAGTTCCGGCGCAAAGTCGCGCACATAGGCGTATTCGTATGTGAAGATGTCGAATACCACTAGCAAAAGGAAGATAACGACCCCAAGTAGAGTCCACAGTGCGCCAAAGTTACGCTCTTTTTTGGCCTGCGGACGGTACAACCACCACCACATCATGCTGACCATAAATTGCGCCACAACCAGCGATGCTACCGCGACAATCCCGCCTAAGCGTAGGCCAATCACGATAAATAGCACCGTCATCAGCATCCATACCCAACCGCGCACACTGCTATCAAACAGGCTGATAAAGCGCCGCGCCTGGCCGCGCACAAGTGGCACAATAGGAAGCAAGGTAGCACCGACTACAAGCGGCACAAGCAATGTATACAGGTTTGTGCCGGAACGCCCGGCAATCGCATTAGGTAAAGCTAATAGCGAGAATTGCAGGAAAAGCAATGCGCCAAAGCCAACCCCACCCCACAACGGCATTAAACCCCTGTCCGGTGATGCGCCGTCCTCCAGTTTGGAATCCCGCCGAGATTGCCATATGAACGTGATGAGCGCCAGCACCAGCGTAACAACAGTGAGAACAAGCTGAATGTTAACATACGAAGGCAACCATGACGGGTCGAGCGTATCCCCCCATGCACGATACAGTTGGTCGGCGGTGATGGCAAATAACATGGCATAAGGGAACGCCCGTGCGCGGTGACGCACCAGAAGCGGCAAATACAGCAATCCCCCGCCCACAGTCAGCGATGCGCCGAAGATGTCCGGCGCAAAATGCGCATTGGCGGTCATCAGGTAACGCCCAAAAACAGTGATAATCACCGCAACAATCAGGACAATCCGTAACCGGCCTAATAAAAAGGCTACTAGCGGTAATGCTAACATATAAGCCAGGAAGATAAGCTCGTTGGTGATGGCCTGCGGCGTGACTAAACCTGGCATAGAGGGGTCAATCAACGCCGGGTTTAGCGTAGGGTACAACGACGCACTACCGATGCGAGCATACATCGCGCCGATGAGATACCTCAGGCTTTGCACAAAGAATAAGCCTATCAACGTGGCTTCTACAACATAAAGTAAATCCAATGGAAAAAGTAACCGCAAGCGTTTGAGCACGCGCATCTCCTACGATTAACGAGTTGTTAAACACCCTGCATAAAGTGTACAACGGGTGTATAATCCGTCAAATTTACCACAAACAAGGAGCCGACCAAGTTGAAAAAAGTCAGTTATATTTTAACAGGCGGCACCGTCGTAACGATGAACGACGCTTATGACGTTATCGTTGATGGCGCAGTCGCCATAGAACATAACAAAATTGTGGCTGTTGGCACCAGTGCGGAAATCCGCGCCGCTTACACAGCCGACGAGGTCATCCCATGTGACGGCAAGTATATTCTACCCGGTTTAGTCAATGCCCACACCCACGCCCCCATGACCTTGCTACGCGGCCTTGCGGATGACCTGCGCCTGGACGTGTGGCTAATGGGATATATCATGCCAACCGAGCGCGAATTTGTCAGCCCGGAATTCTGCCGACTAGGGACTAAATTAGCCTGTGCGGAGATGATTCGTGGTGGAGTGACAACATTTGCTGATATGTACTATTACGAAGATGACATCGCCCATGCTACGGATGAAGCTGGTCTGCGTGCTGTTTTAGGGCAGACTATTCTTAAATTCCCTGCGCCAGATGCCGAATCCTATGAGGAGAGCTTAACCGCCGCCCGGAGCTTTGTGGAGAAGTGGCTCAACCATGACCGCATTACACCCGCCGTCGCCCCTCATGCGCCTTATTCCAGCACTAAAGAGATGCTCAAGTTGTGTGCCCAACTAGGCATGGAGTTTGATGTTCCGGTTATTATCCACATCTCGGAGTCACAACAGGAAGAAGAAGATAACTTCGCCCAATATGGGATGCGCGTCGTGCCATGGTTAAAGTCTACCGGGTTATTTAACGCAAAGGTGTTAGCCGCGCATTGTGTACACATCAACAAGAGTGATATGGCGATGCTCTATGAGCACGATGTGACGATCTCGCACAACCCACAGGCTAATTTAAAGCTTGCAAACGGCGTCGCCCCTGTAAACGATATGCTGGAAAATCATTTGACAGTTGGATTGGGTACAGATGGGCCAGCCAGCAACAATGATTTAGATATGTTTGAAGAGATGCGGACGGCGGCGCTGTTGGCAAAGTCCTTCACAAATAACCCCACCGCCCTGCCCGCCCGCCAAGCCTTAGCGATGGCAACCCGTGAAGGGGCAAAGGCACTTTTTATCGGCGATAAAACAGGAAGCCTGGAACCAGGTAAATATGCGGATGTTGTCGTGATGGATGCCAATACGCCGCATAATCTCCCGCACTTCCGGCGGGATGC
>DAIMZF010000006.1:0-42546 GCA_036734085.1 Aggregatilineales bacterium | reverse complement strand
GGAGGTGGCACATTCCGTTTAGGTGGCATAGGGAAGAAAGCCGATGTGTGTCGGATATATTCGGCGTATTCTGGCCGTTTCTTCATCTCACGTTCCAGCATCGCCACACCGGAAACACGCATCAAGAAGAAGGTCATCAGCACCGGAGAAAAGATTGTTAAAAATCCCCATGGAGAAGCAACAGCGACCAGGTAAAATCCCCACCAAATCATGGCATCCCCAAAATAATTCGGATGGCGCGTATAACGCCATAAACCGCGATTCATGACTTTGCCCTTATTGGCAGGATTAGCCTTAAACTGTGCTAATTGGAAATCGCCGATAGCTTCAAACAAGAAGCCTATCATCCACAGGAAGACGCCTAACAAGTCGAACAATGTTATAGCGCGTGGCCCACTGTGGAACTGCGCGGCCAGCAACGGTGCAGAGACAACCCACATGATGACACCCTGTAATAAAAAGACTTGCAGGTAGCTTATCCACCACCAGTCTTTGCCGTAGCGTTGCCGCCATCGTTGATAGCGAAGGTCTTCGCCTTTGCCTAAGTTGCGCCACGCCAGATAAATCGACAAACGTCCGCCCCACAACAACACGAGTGTTAAGACGATAAATCGACGAGGCCACCAGCCATCTGTAAAAACAAAATAGACCAGCATCACCAGAACAAAGCCTAAACCCCAAACAATATCCACGATGCTGGCATCTTTTACCAACAGGCTGATGATCCACATCGTAGACATCATCATGAGGATGAAGAAAAAACCAATAAGATACACGCCTATAAAAGACACAATAAATACTCCCCACCTCTTTGCTTTTCGCATGACATAACGTTAAGATAACCCAAAAAGTGACTTCTTAAAATAGAGGTGTGCCGTGTTGATACGAATCTCATCCTTCTTAGGACATATTTTGACATGGCCGATGCTTTTAGCGTGGCGCTTAAGTGGTTGGCGCGGAGAGGGCGCGATGCCTGATGTAGATAAGTTCGTGATGATTGCTGTGCCGCATACGTCCAACTGGGATTACATCCACATGATACCTTTAGCCGCGCACTTTAAGCGTAAACCCACCACATTGATAAAGTCGTCCGCGTTACGGTGGCCGTTAGTCGGCTGGTTTATCCGGCGCATTGGCGGGTTACCTGTGGAGCGTTCCGGGTCAACCAAGTTTGTTGACCAAGCCGTACAGCTTATCAGAGAACATCAGCGTATTGTGCTGGTTATCGCACCAGAAAGCACACGCAAAAAAGCAGACTATTGGCGTAGCGGATTCTATTATATCGCGCTGGAGGCCGGTATCCCGATTGTGCCTGGCTACCTGGATTACCGGCGCAAGGTAGGCGGCGTGGGCGAGGCACTCTACCCCACTGGCGATATTGAAGCGGATATGCAAAAGCTCCGCACATTTTACGCGGCGTATGGTCACGGCAAATATCCAGAAGACGCCTCACCTGTTCAGCTTAAAAACTAGCTTCACCATAAAAGCATCGCTCACAAACCGAATGGCGGTAATCCCGTGATAAACGCCGCCCACACTGCACACAACGCCGTGCGGTGTCAATCTTGCGGAGTAATGCTTCGTCAATCTGCGTTGACCAATAACCGCGTGCCGCCCGCACTTCGTCTTCGTCGCCGCCATACATCTGAAATTCGCGGCGGCTGTTGAGCCACATATAAATATCCGCACAGGAGATGGCAATTTCTGTCGTCTCAAGGTCACGGCTGTTATTGATGGCGCGGGGTGCGGCAGGCGGAAGCGGCATCTGTCTTTTGCCGATAACCGACTTGGCACAACTCAGCCAATAAGCGCGGCTATTTTGGCGTGTTGGCGCGTTGATGAGCCGCACAGCCGCCTCTAAACCAAGCGCCTCAATATCTTCATCGCTCAGCATCCGCGCTAACTCAATCCGTTCATCAAGATCAGTTGTCTTTATCGCATCGCGTAATGTCTCCGGGATGGAATCCAACGCACGCCATTGGACGAGTTTTTCCGCCAGATGACCCGGTATCATCTCAAGGTCTTGTACAATTGGCGCGACGTGTGCATGGGTTAAGCTATCCGGTTCTGCATAAAACAATTTGCGAATGATTGCCAAATCACGCCGATAAATCGCGCCAACTTCACCCGCCTGGGCATAGCCATAACGCCCAGCACGTCCGCCTATCTGCTGGACTTCACTAGGACGAAGCAAGCGCACGGTTTCGCCGTCGTATTTTTCCACTTCGTAAAAGCACACATAATCCGCCGGTAGGTTTAGCCCCATGCCGACAGCATCCGTCGCCACGCAGATTTCAGTCTCTCCATTGGCGAATCGGTCAGCTTGCTTCCGGCGTACCTCAGGCGGGAGCGCACCATACACGACTGAAACAGAGCGTTTAAGCTGTTCTAATTCACTTTTGAGGTGTAGTACCATCCGACGAGAGAAAGCAACCAGAATTGTGCGCGGTTGTAAAGTCTCCAGCGGCCATGCTTTATCTGCTACTTTAATCGGCGCGAGCCGTTCATGTTCCACTATGGTATGCGGAATGCCAGCTTCCGTCGCCAACTTAACAATCAGGTCACGGGCAGTCACAGGGGCAATAACATGAATTTCCGGCGCTTGGGCTTCCATCAAGGCGCGTGTCCACGCCCACCCCCTGTCGGTATCTGCCAACATCTGCGCTTCGTCGATAACAACACAATCCCCGCCATCATGCGGGTTAAACATCTCAATCGTGGCGGCGGTAATCTGGGCATCTGCTACCGGAATATACTCCTCACCTGTCAGCAGATTACAAGGCACACCGCGCTGGTTTAATCTGTCAAAAATCTCGAATGCTAACAAGCGCAACGGAGCAAGATACCAGCCACTCTCCGCCGCAATCAACGCCTCTAATGATTGGTGCGTTTTACCGCTATTGGGTGGGCCAACATGCAGGGAAATATGCTGTTCGATGCGGCCATCATGTCGCCACGCGGGGAAAGCCTCCAGCAAGCGTTGGCGCAGGGCTTGATGTTGGCGGCGTTCTTCTTCTCGCTGGGCTTCCACCAACAAGCGTTGACGCTCGCGTTCTGCCTCACGCGCACGGGTGCGTTCTTCTACAAGGCGATTACGCTTTTCTATATAGTCCGGGTAATTGTCCGGCAAGTTCCAACGTCCACGTAAATCACCCCATTTAGGATCACCGTGTTTAAGCCCCATACGCCGCAAACGCCGCCGGATTGTCGCGTAATTCACGCCTTCAACTATCGCTAAATCACGCGAAGGGATGCGTTCATAAGCGGCAATACGCTCGCTCGCTTCGATATTCTGGATGGCTTCCTCCACTTGATAAGCTGGAATGCGAAGCTTGCCTTCCGGGTCGTTAACGGCAGTCAGTGTCTCATCGTGGATGGCTTCTTCAATTGATTTGATACTCAGCGCCAAGCGTTTGGCCGCCGCGCCCACTGTATAAGACCGTGCCACTACTTTTGAGCGTAAAGTTTGTGCTTCTTTAGCTTGTGGGCGTAGAACTTCACCGCATACCGTGAGCGCATCCTGCCACGCTTCATCCGGTATTTTAACAGCTTCGCGGGCGACGGCCTTTGCTTGGGTTGTATTTGCCCCTTTGGCAACTATCCACACAGCCTGATGCGGCTCTCGCTTCATCTTGACTGTGAATGAATTGAGCGCGTTCATACCTACTACCTGTCGCATGGTTGCCTCACCAAATTCTTTTTGCAAAGTTATCAGTGGTGCAGTATGGGCGGGTTGGGCGACAAGGTATTGCGTAACAGCATCCAGCATCGTCTGAATAGCCTGCTGGCGCACGACTTCGCGCACGGTGCGCTCTCCCAAGCGCAAGGGGTCATAGACAACATCTTCTATGCAAGCCAAAACACCTACACCGATGAGGTCTTGCAAGACCTGTTCATCTTGTGGTGTTTGAATTAACTGTTCTGTAGGGAGATAGCCGTTTTCGGACTGTTCAACATCCCGAACGACACGTACATAATCTCCTGCTTCGGATTGTGAGAGTTGTGCCTGACGCTCCTGCCAACGTTCCCGGATGGGACGTTCTTTCAGGATGCCGTCTTTTGTCATGGCAGGGAAATCCGGCAAGCACCATACCTGCATCGTCCGAACTTGCTCCGGTGTGCAACGGTGGGTATCAAAGTAATAAGACGAGAACTTACCCACTACGCCATTTCCGGCCTCGCCTTCAGTGATGGAAACAGTTGTATTCTTCTTACCAAAGAACCGCAGATGTCGTCTTAAGAGGTTTTGGTGGATAAAGCCTTCGGGCACACGCTCTACAATCGCGGCGATGAGTTCTGGTGTTGGCTTGAGTTTTGCCATAATTTCTCTGCTAAATCGTCATTAAAACAAATACTATCCCGGATTCTATCATAATCGGGGAGTGATTAATATGTGTCGTCAAAAAGTGAGGGTTGGGTAGAGGCTGGCATATCGTAGCGTTGCAAAACCAACTTAACGAAGCGGGTTTGCAGGCCGACTTCCACAGAAATTTCCTGAGCAAAGCGGGCAGGATGCTTGCGGCCTTTTTTGCGATTACATGACGGACACGCCACAACAAGATTTTGCGGACTGTTACTGCCGCCGTTGCTCAGACTCACCACATGGTCAACTTCAAATGAGGCATTCACCACACTCGCGCCGCACCACTCACAACAGCCGCCACTTGCTAAAATGCGGTCACGTAGTTCAGTCACATCTATACGCCCGTTGATATTCAGTGATTTGGCGCGGGAATTCATGGCATGGGCAAAAGCGACCAATTCTAACTGAGGGATAATGTCCTGATAGTTCATCGTTTGCGCCTATTGTGTTTTCGTCCATAATCAATACATGAACTTATTTTACATGATAACCATGCGAATAACGGCAGACCTAACCCAAAAGACCCTGAATCTAGGAATTTTAATCTGCATTTTGTGCATTCCAGTGTGGATGCGCTTACCCTCCGCACCACGCCCTTTTAGCGCAAACTACATCACCGGGTTTCTCGTCTTCTACCCCATGCTGTTCGTCATAATCTGGTGGTTGGCCTTCACAAAAGGCAGATTCAATCTTTTCAAATTCCCCTCAGTCTACTGGTTGGCGGCATGGGTGGGGTTAGGCGGTTGGACATGGCTTTCCACATTATGGGCGTTTGTCGGCGAGCGCCGCCCGCAAGTTGGCCCTGCGGCGGCTTTGAGCATCACTTTCGCGTTGATTTTTGCTATCGCACTGGCTCATAGCCAAATCAGTTTGCGTAGATTGTGCATGATGCTGATGTTTAGTGCGGTTGTGCATGGGATAATTGGCGGCGCACAGGTCGCGCTACAACAGGACATTGGTCTAAGTTTTCTGGGTGAATTCTCACTTGATCCACAGCGTCCCGGTGTGGGGGTCATTCAGTCAGGTGAAACACGTTGGCTACGTCCGTATGGGTTAGCCGCCCATCCTAATATTTTTGCGGGCTACATCGCGGTTGGCTTGCTGAGTTGTGGCGGGTTTATCCTGCAAACGAAGCACCATCGATTACGGTGTGTCGCTTCAATAGCGGCGGCCTTTCTACTTTGGATTTTGCTCCTCACATTTTCACGCGGAGCATGGTTAGGTGTAGGCATCGGGGCCATCTTTATCTTTGGACTCACAGTGAGGCAATATACACAGTCCACACGGCGTTATCTCATGGGATTCTGTGGCGTATGCGTCCTGACAGGCATCTTGTTTTTTGTAATGTATCGTCCGCTTATTTTAACACGCACAGGCGCTAGCACAGAGCAGACCGAAACACGCTCTATCACAGACCGTCGTATTCTAAATGATGTTGCGCTGGTCATCATTCGTGAGCGCCCGCTTTGGGGCGTGGGTGCAGGTAATATGGCATGGTATGCCAGCCATTACTTCGCCCGTGTAACAGGTATAGATAGGCGCGGCGAGAACGTCCACAATATCTATCTTCTGATGCAGTCAGAATTAGGCGTCATTGGCTTCATGTTTTTTTGCGCGGGGGTTTTTATGCCGATATGGTTTTCTTTACGGCAGGAAGATTTTACCAGTGAACATGCTGTCATCCTCTGCGGGGCGTTATGCCTACTGACTATCGGCATATTCGACCACTACCCTATAACGCTTTTGCATTTTCAAGCCTTGTTGTGGGGATTATTGGGCATAGCAAGCATAAAGAGAGAATGTGAGTATAATCATTGTAAAGTAAGTGTTAGGGCAAATTGATAATGTTAGCCTCCGGTAAAACAGTAGAAAAAGCAATTTTAAAGGCAATTACTTACACAGATATATTTAGTTATCCCCTCACCTTGACAGAAATCCACCGTTATTTAATTGAATTTGAGGCAGAATGCAATCAGGTTGAAGACGCTGTAAAATCTCTGCTACAGCAGGGCTACATTGAACAGACCGAGTGCTATTGGCATTTGCCCGGTAAACACGAAGATGTGTCTCTCCGCAAAAGACGGACGGCACGCTCCATGCAGTTGTGGCCGTATGCACGACATTACGGGGAAGCCATTATGAAGATGCCGTTCGTGCAGATGGTAGCCGTCACGGGTTCACTAGCAGTCAACAATGCAGATGAACGAGTAGACATTGACTATCTTATTGTCACAGAGCCGGGTCGCCTGTGGGTGACTCGCTTGCTTATCATTGGGATGGTGCGCCTAGCCCGTCGGGATGGTGTGACGCTCTGCCCAAATTACATTATTTCCACCAATGCACTCCGCTTTACACAATGTAATTTGTTTACAGCCCGAGAAATTACGCAGATGATACCCATAGGTGGATTTGAGATTTATAACTCACTGAGGGAATCCAACCAATGGACGACGCAATATTTCCCTAATGCCGCTAGTTACCCATCAGAAAACACTCAACCAGAAAAACAGCTTAAACCCCGCTTACGCCGTATAGGAGAAGTCGCACTCCGTACACCGATGGGTGGTTGGCTGGAACACTGGGAACGCCAACGTAAGGTCAAAAAATTTAATCGGCAATACCCGGATGCAACCGAGACAGGCTTCAGCGAAGATTGGTGTAAGGGTCACTTTGACGGGCATATGAAGCGCATATTAAACACCTATCAAAGTAAAGTAGAGCAACTGAACATCTAGTGAAAGACTGATGAATATGGCTTATCGTAAAGTATTATTTGGGCAATCTTATTTTCTGCGCTTTGATGCTAAATTATGGGATGCTATGCAACCGTACCCACCCTTAGGTACGCTGTACGCCGCAGGCTACATCCGCGAACAAGGCTATCCTGTCGCTCTGTTTGACGCTATTCTGGCGGAATCCGAACAGGATTGGCAGAAGGCGCTCGAACAAGAATCACCGTATTATGCGGTACTGTACGAAGATAACTTCAATTATTTATCCAAGATGTGCTTAGCGCGGATGCGTGAAGCCGCCTTTAGTATGATAGTGATGGCAAAAGCGCACGGGTGTTCGGTAATTATCTGCGGATCGGACGCAACCGACCACTACGATAGATATTTAGAGGCCGGTGCGGATTATGTCATCATCGGTGAGGGTGAGGAAACCTTAGCCGAACTCCTGCAGGCATTAGAAGCCAACAAAGAAACAAGCCACATTATCGGGGTCACTTCGCAGGCCAATAATACCCCCACACGTCGCCCTGTTATGAAAGCGTTAGATGAACTCCCTCTACCCGCATGGGATTTAATCAACATAGCACAATACCGCGAGATTTGGCTGAAGAATCATGGTTATTTTTCGATGAATCTTGTCACAACACGCGGATGTCCGTATCACTGCAACTGGTGTGCTAAGCCCATCTGGGGGCAACGGTATAATGTGCATAGTCCGCACCGGGTAGCAGAGATGGTGGCACATCTGGATACTCACTATCAGGTTAATCATATCTGGTTTGCGGATGACATTATGGGCTTAAAGCCCGGTTGGTTTGAAGGCTTCGCGGAAGCAGTCGAGGCAAAAGACATCAAAAAACCGTTTAAGTGCCTCAGCCGTGCAGATTTACTTTTGCGAGGTGATACCATTAAAGCCCTCAAACGTGCTGGATGCGACATTGTGTGGGTGGGGGCAGAAAGCGGCTCTCAGAAGATATTAGACGCAATGGAAAAAGGCACAAGAGTAGAAGAAATCCGCGAGGTAGCACACAAACTGCGCGAAACTGGTGTGCGGGTCGGCTTCTTTTTGCAATTTGGCTATCCCGGTGAAACTCGTGAAGATATTGAGCAAACGCTCCAGTTAGTGCGTGATTGTATGCCGGATGACATCGGCATCTCAGTTTCGTACCCGTTACCAGGCACAAAGTTTTACGACCGAGTCAAAGACCAATTAGGTGAACAGCAACACTGGCAAGATTCCAGTGATTTAGCGATGCTGTATCAAGGGCCGTTTACAACAGAATTTTATCGGCAATTGCACACCGTCGTTCATAAAGAATTCCGGTCGCGGCGGACGGCAAAAGCACTGGGGAGTAGCCCGGTTGGTGCGCGGGATGTTCTGGCAATGGCTTACCATCAGGCAACATTACCCCTCGCCCGCCAAAAGCTAAACCGCCTTGCACAGATACCACAAACGGGTTTTATTGCGTTGGAAGCGGCGATGAACTATCAAGAGGCATCCAAGCCAACCCCACAAACAGATGAATGATAGCTGAATTGAGTATTGGAATGGTGACGTAATGGATATTTTGTTAACACATGGTTACTATATGTATCAAGACGCGCATGAACGCCAGGTCATGCGCCCCTACCCTCCACTTGGCATTTTGTATATCTCTGCACATTTAAAAGCCTGTGGATTTGATGTCGAAGTATTTGATACAACATTTAGTGATTTAGACGCCTTTGAAGCCGCTATCGCACAATCACGCCCGCCCATTGTTGGTATCTACTGTAATATGATGACACGGCGTTATGTACTCAAGATGATTACAGCCTGCCAGCGTTATAATGCCATTGTTGTACTCGGTGGGCCAGACCCAGCCAACTACCCGGAAAATTATCTTTCGCATGGCGCGGATATTGTCGTCACGGGTGAAGGTGAAATCACCCTACAAGAGTTAATCCCGCATTTGCGGCAACACGGCCTTACACAACTGGAAGCAATTGCTGGCATTGTGTACCGTGATGATGTCGCCCAGTTTGCCCACACACTGCCACGCGAGCAGATTAAAGACCTGGACGAACAACCCTTCCCTGACCGTGCCGCTATCGACATCCACGAATATATGCGCGTATGGCGCGAAAATCACGGGCAAAGTGCGGTATCACTCATCACAGCGCGGGGATGCCCTTATAAGTGCAATTGGTGTAGTCATGCTGTATTCGGTTATACCCACCGACGCCGCACACCGCAGAACGTCGTGGATGAAGTCGAGCATATAAAATCAACTTATAACCCGGATTTACTATGGTATGCGGATGATGTCTTCACTATTAATCATCGTTGGTTATTTAGCTATGCGGAAGAATTGACGCGGCGCAAACTCCACACCCCCTTCGAGACAATTTCTCGTGAAGACCGACTGAACGAAGATGTCATCAAAACGCTTGCAGACATGGGATGCTACCGGATATGGGTCGGCGCGGAAAGTGGCTCTCAGCGCATTTTAGATGCGATGGAGCGCCAAACTAACGTCAAGCGTGTCATTGAGATGGTTAAACTATTGCAGAAGTATAACATCCAAGCCGGGATGTTTATTATGTTGGGGTATGATGGCGAAGAGATGACTGACCTTGAGCAAACGGTTGAGACACTCAAACAAGCTAATCCAGATATTTTCCTGACAACCGTTGCCTATCCCATCGCCGGGACGAAGTTCTATAAAAAAGTGGCACAGGATGTCATCCCACTTAAAGCGTGGGAAGACGGTTCCGATGCGGATTACACCGTCGCGGGGCGTCATTCCCGGCGCTTTTATCGGTATGCGACACGGTGGATGGTTGGCGCAGTAGAATATAATCGTCAGCGTCTACACACACAACGAAGTTACTGGCACATGACAAAAGCACTGGTCAACGCACAGGTTGGGCGCTTAGGGATGCGGCTCACCCAGCACGAAGTAGAAACAGGACAACCATGAGCTTTGATGCCGCCGCCCAGACTTATGATAAAGATTTTACTTATACACAGCTTGGTTTGTGGCTTCGGGAAATCGTGCGCGACCATCTGCCATTTAAACCAGGTGACCACATCCTGGAGATTGGCTGTGGCACAGGTGAGGATGCTATCTGGTTAGCACAAAAAGGAATCCATGTTACGGCGACAGATGCCGCCCGGCAGATGTTGGCCGAAACTGACCAAAAAGCCCGTGACAGAGGCCTGGATAAATTTTTGCAGGTAGAGCAACTCGATGTAAACCAGCTTATGCCACTTTCTCATCGACATTTTGACGGCGTACTCTCCAATTTTGGTGTTGTGAATTGTGCTGTCAATCGGCGTGCATTGGCAGACTATCTAGCGGACTATCTGCCACAAGGGGCAAAGGTAGTTATCGTCATGATGAATCCTTTGTGTGCGTGGGAAATCGGTTGGTATATGTTGCACGCTCAGCCACGTACTGCTTTTCGTCGTTTGCGGGCAAATAGAGGGCTATCCGCCCATGCTGGCGGCGGAAGCAATGTCCAGGTATGGTACCCAACCGCTAAACAACTACAGAAAGAGTTTAAACCTGCTTTCGACCATGTAAAGACAGTAGGTGTAGGTGCATTTTTGCCACCGTCCTATTTAGAGCACATTGTCCGGCGTTATCCGGCTGTTTTTCAGCATTTAGCATCTATTGACCGCCGCTATAGTCGGTTTTTGTCGTTGATAAACGATCACTATCTTATTACGTTCAAACGCTCATGATGACTTTTACATTTGCGTGTCCAGTCTGTAAGACAACCATGACATTCACTGATGATAAATCAATGTGCCCGCAAGACTGCACAACTTATGTCTGTGAAAATAGTGTATGGCGCTGTCTTTCTGATGAACATGCAGAATTCTATCAAGCCTTTATTAATGACTATGAGAAAATTCGCGCCGCAGAGGGTCGCAACCAGCATCCGGCGACATGGTATGCTCAACTCCCCTATATCTCGGGTCAGGCAGATTGGCGCATCCGTGCTAAAAGTTATGAGATGCTGTATCGGCAAGTGATACAACGTGCAACCAAGCAGAAACTTAAAATCGCGGACTTCGGCGCAGGGAATTGTTGGTTATCCAATCGGCTAGCCTCTGCGGGGCATCAAGTGGCGGCGATAGATTTGCTGACCAATGATTGGGATGGACTAGGTGCGAATAAACACTATGATGTGAGTTTTGCGCCTATCCAAGCAGAATTTGACCATACGCCGTTTACAGACGGGCAGTTCGACATTGTGATTTACAATGGTGCATTCCACTATTCAAGCGACTATGCACAGACTTTACGCGAAGCCCTACGCATCCTCAAGCCAGATGGTGTTGTTATCATCATGGATACCCCTGTGTATCATAATAAGTCAAGCGGTCAGCAGATGGTCAAAGAGCGCGAGAACCTCTTCGAGATACAATACGGCACAAAATCTAATCATGTTCCTTCGGAGAACTACCTAACCTATCACCGGCTTGAGGAACTCCGCGAACAAGTTGGTTTAAGCTGGCAAATATTCACCCCCTATTACGGGCTGAAGTGGACACTAAAGCCGTTAAAAGCATGGTTGCGAGGTCACAGAGAGCCAGCCAAATTTCATGTCATCTGCGGAAAGCGAACATAATGCGCGGGCGAAGGATACGCGGGCTGTATCGGCGTGTGTTAGGCGTATGGGCGGCCATTCATTATCGCAAGCGTCACCGTCAGCTTGTGCTGGAGTATGTCAACGGTCTGCCGATGGTGGTGTTGCCGGATGTGTTTAACCCGACGATTTTTCGTTCAAGCGCATTCCTGGCAAAGCAGATTCTTATCCATTTACAGCCAAACATGCGCTATCTGGATATGGGCACAGGTTCCGGGATTGGTGCGATTACCGCCGCCAACATCTGTGCAGATGTGACCGCAATTGACATTAACCCCGAAGCGGTACGCTGTACGAAGATTAATACTTTACTGAATTGTGTGGATGATCGTGTGCGCGTCTTGTCTGGTGATTTGTTTGAAGCCGTCACGGAAGACCGTTTCGACCTTATCGGGTTTAATCCACCTTACTATCACGGTCAACCGGCTGATGAATATGACCATGCATGGCGGTCACAAAACACGGTGGAGCGTTTCGCGCAGGCACTCCACAATCACTTAACACCATCCGGCTATGCCTTAGTTGTGCTTTCTACAGATGGCGCAACACCCCAGTTTCTACAATCGTTTACAACGCATGGACTCCTCATTGAGGTCATCGCCAAGCGCGATTTTATCAACGAGATTCAGACGATTTATAAGTTATCCGCATTATAGATTTATTTAAAGGAGGCACACGATGATTGTGCTGTATAATCCGCCAAGTTCTGACAATAAAAAGCCTGTTTTGCCGATGTCCTTGTTAGCCATCGGCGCAGTTTTGGAAGACCGCTACGATTACTGCATTGTAGACGGCAATTTATCCACTCATCCCTTAGAGACCTTGCGGGACACCCTAAAGCAGACAAATGCAAAAATACTTGGGATTACAGTCATGCCTGGCCCGCAATTAGCAAACGCAGTGCCTGTGTGCAAAGCGATTAAAGCGGAATTCCCGCATGTGCTTATCATCTGGGGCGGATACTTCCCGACACAACATTATGACATTGTACTGAAGGCAGATTATGTAGATTATGTGGTGCGCGGGCATGGTGAAGAAGCCTTTTTATCCCTGTTGGAAATTCTACAACGGGAGAGCATACCGCTAAGCCTGCCGGGTATCGCGTATCGTGAAAACAATGGACAAATCTATGGGAGCTTACCTGCACGCATCCCCAACCCGGATGACCTGCCAGACTTCCCATATCATCGTGTAGACGTTGAGCGTTACATACGCAAAACGTTTATGGGAGAGCGCACGCTGTCGCATCATTCAAGTTATGGATGTCCGTTCTTCTGTAACTTCTGTGCTGTCGTGAATATGGTTAACGGGCGCTGGCTAGCACAATCCGCAGAGCGTACAGCAAATACAGTTAGAAAGCTCGTGATGGAGCATCAACTGGACGCCATAGAATTTTACGACAATAACTTTTTTACCAGTGAAAAGCGCGTGGCGGAATTTTCCGAACTGGTGATGGATTTAAACATCGCATGGTGGGGAGAAGGCCGGATTGACACGATGATTGCCTACAGCGATAAAACATGGGAACTCATGCGCGATAGCGGCTTAAAGATGGTTTTTTTAGGGGCGGAAAGCGGCTCTGATGAAACGCTGAAGCGCATGGACAAAGGCGGGCGTGCCTCCACACAAAAAACGCTCGAAATTGCGGTGAAGATGGCACAATATGACATTGTACCGGAGATGTCATTCGTGGTTGGCAATCCGCCCAACCCCAGCGAAGACACCGCCCACACCATCGAATTTATTCGTAAGGTGAAGCGTGTTAATCCGCATACAGAAGTCATTATTTATGTCTATACCCCTGTGCCGCTTTCCGGCGAATTATACGACCAGGCAAAGGCGGATGGCTTCAACTTTCCGGAAACTTTGGAGGGGTGGGTTAGTGACGACTGGCAGGATTTTGTTCAACGGCGAAGTGCCAACATGCCTTGGATGAAAGACCCTATCCGCCGCAAAATCCGTAATTTTGAACGGGTACTTAATGCTTACTATCCCACCAGCACGGATTACAAACTCGGTGGTGTATGGCGACGTGCGCTCAAAGCGGTCAGCGCGGTGCGCTACCACACAAAGTTTTATGACTACCCGATAGAACTACGCGCATTACAGAAGTGGCTCCATTACCAACGCCCGGAGACAACGGGCTTTTAAATGCTAACGCGCAAAAACCGCAAACGCATCGGCACAGTGCTACAAAATTCATTGCATAGTTTGTTACAGCCTTTGCTGAATTTTGGTATAGCATTTATTGTCATCCGCACCGCAGATGAAACACTTTGGGGAGCGTTCGTACAAGTGCTGATTGTTGTTCAGCTTGGATTACAAGTAGCCGCGTGGGGCAATAAAGAGTATCTGATACGTGCGTTCAGCCGTACACCAGCACAAATTACTCTGTTGTGGCAGACCAACGGAACCTCACGGCTTGTATTTTTGCTGGTGTTTATCGGGATCATAAGCGTGTTTGACTTTCCAATTCTGCCTGTGTTCATTTGGATTATCGCCGGATACATTACTAGTTCATTTGACCCTCTTTTTATCTACCAGCGCAAATTTTTATTGGCATTTGCCATAGAAGCCGCCGCTACAACTTTCATCATTGGAGGTTTACTGTTCGCGGATAACTTGGATGTAGCCACTATCATCTGGTGCTTTGCATTAGGCACAGGCTTTAAAGCTGTTTGCTGGATGCTCATCTTCCACAAAATGTTAACCGGCCTTCAGTTAAGATTTGACTATCGCCAATTGCGGCAAGCCTCCGCATTTTTTCTACTTGGATTCAGTGGTTTACTGGCCTCTCGTATCGACTTATACACTGTCAGTGCTTTGTTGACGGAACAAGATACAGGACGGTATCAAATTTTTATCAATTTAATGCTGTATTTGCAAGCACTGGCACAGTTTATTATGCTACCGTTTCTTAAAAGTTTATACCGACTGGATGACCAGGCAATTGGTAAGATCGTATTCCAGCTATTTATCTTTGGCGGGTTGATGTTGCCATTTGCACTCACCGGCGCTTATGTGTTATTCGTCAGCTTATACGGCATCCGATTTTCTGTGGGCTTTATGATACTCGGCGGATTGTTCGTATGGCCGGTCTACGCATTTCTACCGTTGATTCATCGCTTGTACAAACGCGATGAGCAAGCCATCGTGTTAAAATCCAACATTTTTGGGGCAGGCACGAATCTGTTGATGAACCTTATATTACTGCCCGTAATCGGTTTATATGGAGCGTTATTGAGTAGCGCAATTATCCAATGGGGGATGCTGATTTATTATGCTTGGCACGCCAGAAAATCCGACGCCTTACCCCTGCGCGGTATGCGGACAACACATTAAGTCATGCCCCCGCTACCACGATGGCATCTGCCACACCATCCCAGCAGAATTAGCGGAACACATGATAAAAATTCAGCAGTTCCGCACAGGCCACACACAACATCTGCATATAGATGTTGATTATAACGCCCTGCCCTGTGCGCTCAAGCAAACTCATTTTGAATGGCGCATCCGGTGTTTTGATGTGAACATCGTACAAAAGCACTTAGCAAACAAGCAGAAGCAAACTGTATTAGAAATTGGAGCATGGAACGGATGGCTAAGCCACCATATCGCCCGCGCCGGACATCGCCTGACCGCCGTTGATTATTCCGCACATGCGGAGCAAGGACTGGGTACCATAACCCGTTACGATGTTCAATGGCATGGTATCCAAGCAGATTTATTGGATTTAGAGCAATTTACAACGCCTTTTGATGTTGTGGTGATGAATCATGGCTTGCATCTCTTTCCTGACCCTATCGCGTATGTTCAAGGGTTACAGAAGCTCGTTAAACCCGGTGGATTGCTTATTATCCTGTGTGTGATAGTCTATCGGGATGCATCCCAACGGCAAGCACATAACGCAAGTTTAGATGACACGATGCAACGCGAAAAAGGACAAAGTTATTTTTTACGTGCTACACGCGGCTACCTGGACTCAAACGACAAGCATCAACTGGAAAATCTAGGCATCCGCTTAAGACCGTATATGGGAATGTGGCGAGCAAACCTTAAAGCGCGTGTGATTCCGTCTGCTCCGGCATATTATCACGGCTGGTATTGCCCAGTTTAGAAAGAGCGTGCGACAGCACATCAATTGCCCGCAGATATTCGTCCAGGTCAATATGCTCATGTGGGGTGTGGTCTAGTGCGGAATCCCCAGGCCCATAGGCAACAATCGGGCATTTCCAGATAGGCGCTACCACATTCATATCGGCTGTACCGGTTTTATGCACAAAACGCGGACTCCCCCCGCCAGCACGAATTCCGCCGCGTAATACTCGTGTCAATGTACTATCACGTTCTGAAACGACGGCTTGCTCCGCGCCATACATACGAATTTCTGCATTATCATCCGTGCCAATAGCGGCAAACAGCACAGATGGGGTTAAATCCGGCGGTAGACGAAAACCAACGGTCATCTCCGCATATCCATTGATGCCATCATCACGGCTGTTGATGGCTTGCAAACGGGAGTCTAAACGTGCGAAAAGTGTATCGCGTCCCGTGTTGAAGTCTTCGCAAAACGCCACAATGCGCCGCCAGTACGCAAAAGCTCTTTCTGGTGCTGTGGGAGTATCTCCGGCACTGTGCGCTAATCCGCCTTGCCAAGACCATGACAGCACCAATCGGCCTTTATACCCCAGCGTGATTCTATCCCAGTTAGAAGGTTCACCGATAATGCACCAATCCGGCGCAAATTGTGTGGCGGCATAGCGTGCCCCTTTGCTAGAGGCGGCTTCCTCCTCTACCGCGCCGATGACAACCACGCGCACATCTTCGGGAAGATTAGCTCGCAATGCCGCCGCCGCAAACGTGCATAACGAGCCTTTAGCATCTACTGTGCCGCGACCATAGAGTAAGCGTCCTTCCAGACGCACATCAGGAAAGCCTCCGAATGTGTCGATGTGGCCTAACAGCACGACATCGCGCTTCCCGCGTCCGATAATGCCGACGGCGTTTCCGGCTTCGTCAATGTAAGCGTGGTCATAACCGTGAACAGTCATCCAATTCACCAGATATTTCACAGCTTCAGCTTCGGAATAGGAAGGGCTTTGCACAGATACAAGACCGTGTAGCAGGTTTTCCGCAGTTTCATTTGTTATCATTCAGCGCATCCTCAAAAGCATCAATGACGGTAAGCATCTCATCACGGGTAATAATCAATGGGGGGAGCAAACGAAGCACATTTAACCCAGCAGGGAGTGCCAGCACACCGCGTGTTTGTAGCGCCTGTAAGACCGGCGTCACCCGTCCACGTAGTTCCAGCCCGATGATTAACCCCACACCGCGTACTTCACGCACACCGAGCAAATCACGCCGGATGAGTTCTTCCCGCGCCCATGCGCCAAGCGACAAGGCATGAGCCGGCAACTGAGCATCACGAAGCGCATTGACGCTGGCAATGGCCGCCGCACATGCCAAAGGATTGCCACCAAATGTGCTACCATGTGAGGCGCGTGGTAGTTCTCCTAAGCTCTGCCGCCAAGCAATCGCCCCCATCGGTACGCCGCCCGCAATACCTTTACCCATCGCTACGATGTCCGGCAGGATGTCTGCCTGTTGAAACGCGAACCAGTGTCCTGTGCGACCAAAACCAGTTTGTACCTCATCCACTATGAGCAACGCGCCACGCTCATCACATATCTGCCGTAGACCTTGCAGATAGCCCACACTAGCCGGATGCACGCCGCCCTCTCCTTGCACTACTTCTACCACAACAGCCGCCGTATGCTCTGTAATTGCAGACCGCGCTTCCTCTAAATTATCAAACGAGATGTGCGCGACTTGTTCAGAAGTCCATGCGGCGAAAGGCTCACGATATTTCTTGTTCCATGTCAAAGCCAATGCGCCCAAAGTGCGTCCATGAAAACCACGCATTGCGGCGACAATGCCATCGCGCCCGGTCAGCAGGCGCGCCGCTTTTAACGCCGCTTCGATCGCTTCCGCACCACTATTGCATAAGAAGAAGCGGCTTAAATCATCGGGAAGTACTTCGGATAATGTGGCGTAAAGCGCCGCGCGTTGGTCATTGTAGAAAATCTCTGGACAAGTGATGAGTGTTCCTGCTTGCTTCGTTATCGCTTCCACAATAGCGGGATGGCTGTGGCCGAGCAATGCCACACCTTGCCCACTGGTTGCATCAATATAGGCATTACCATCACTATCCCACAAAGTCACCCCATGCCCACGCACAATCGTTAGCGGACGTTTGGAATATGCACCAGAAGTATGATTATCTTCTGTGGTTTGTATATCAAACACAGTATTCATCATGATGCAAAAACTGTCCCTTCGCCTTGTAAAGCGGTTGTCACCGGACTCGGCACACGACCATCACCGATAACAACGCGCGTTACGCCACCTTGTAAGGCTTCATGTGCGCCTAGTACTTTGCGTTTCATGCGGCCTTGCGCCCAATCCAACGCATTGGAGATTTGATGCCGTTCCACAACAGGCACAAAGGATGATTCATTCGGGAAATCACGATATAGTCCGCGTACATTACTGAGGATGATTAACGTCTCTGCACCTAATGCGGAAGCCACCGCCGCCGCCGCACGGTCGCCATCAATGTTGAGCAGGCCATCCGCCGCGTCGAATGCCAACGGGGGCAAGACAGGTACACGTCCGGCATTGAGTAGTTCAAACAGGGGTGCAGTATCTACAGAGGTAATCGTACCAGAATAATCATCACGGATAACCCGTGCACGGCCATCAACTACCGCCCGTATAGCGCGTTTACGTTCCCCGTGGATGCAATCACTCACGCTGGTTGTAGGAATGCCGTATGTGGCGAAATACCCGCGTACCTGGTCATTAACACGCCCTGCCGCTTCTACGAATAAATCGCGAGTTTGCGGGTCAGTATAGCGGAAGCTATGCCCACTAGGAGAGTCAAGCATCTGCACAGCAAGGCCACGCTCGTTAGCCATCTGCCCCATCATCCCAGAAACACCATGAACAATCACCATTGGGCGTTGCCGGGCAATACTGGCGAGGTCGGCACAGGTTTGTGCTAAATCCAAGCCTTCGCCGCCGCCAATTTTAACTACCAGTCCTTGTTGCATCATATCGCTATTCTCTCTGTTTATGGGTAGAGGCCGGGAAACTGTAACCCAGCACATTCGTCAAATCCACACATTAAGTTCATACATTGCACGGCGCTCCCTGCCGCCCCTTTGCCGAGATTATCCAGTGCCGCGATGACCACCAAATGCCGCCCGTCTGCATCAAGTTCAAAGCCGATGTCGCAATAGTTCGTACCAGCCACAATGCGCGGCTCCGGGAAGCGATGAAGCCCGCTTTTGCCTGCTACAAGGCGTATAAATGGTTCGTTAGCATATGCACCACGATACAATTTCCAGATGTCGCGCTCGGTGTGTAAATCGGTGAGGTCGCAATGCGCCAGCAGATGCACACCGCGTACCATCTCGATTGCTGTGACTGAAAAACGCACGGGCACATCCGCCCCTAGCATCATCTGAACCTCTGCCATGTGGCGATGCCCCGTCGGACTATAAGTGCGTACTGCGCCACTCCGCACCGGATGATGCGAACCACTATTGGGGATGTTGCCGCCTTCTGACGAGCCAACTTTAACCTCCACATGCGCCTGAGCAAGCAGACCAGCCCTCACTAAGGGATGAAGCGCAAGGTTTAACACAGTTGCGTTACAACCTACCCCACTCACATAATTTGATGCCCGTATCGCCTCACGGTTAAGCTCCGGCAAGCCATAAACAAACCGCGCTAACCAATCCGGCGTTGGGTGGTTGTTGTTATACCATTGGGTGTAAACTTCTGGGTTGTTCAGGCGGAAATCCGCCGAGAGGTCAATAATGCGGAGTGCTAACGCGGCATATCGGTCAATCTGTGTGGCACTCTGTCCATGCGGTAAGCAAAGGAACAAGACATCACACGGCTGAACATTATCCGGATGGATGAATTGCAGGGTTGTTGCACCCCGCAGGTTAGGATGAACGGTGTAAACATACCGTCCTACCTGGCTCCGGCTGGTGATTTGAGTTATCTCAACATCAGGATGAAAAAGCAATAGCCGCAGGAGTTCTCCGCCTGTATAGCCACTACCACCGACGATGCCAACACGCATCATGCGGACACCTCCATACCAGCCGTTATGTAATTCATTGCATAGGCCACAACTTCCGACGGAATATCCACCCCTGTGGGGGCGCTACTATTGCGGAATTCCATTGTGTGATTAACTTCGTTGATAAGCAAGCTACCGTCCGGTGCTTCCAGTACATCAATCGCCAGTATGCCGCCACCAACCGCTAAGGCCGCCGCCGTGCAGATAGCATCCAGTTCCGGTGTCACCGGGCAATTGCTGGCCGTGCCGCCGCGTGCTGTGTTCGTAATCCAGTGTTGGGCATGGCGGTAAATCGCGCAGATTGTCCGATCTCCAAGCACAAAAGCACGGATGTCTCTATCTGGTTTTTGCACATACTCCTGAACGTAGTAAGTGTGATGGTTATAATCCCCCAGTGTTTGGCGATGTTCGATGATGGCTTCCGCACTTTCGCGGTCGTTCACCCGCGCCAATAAACGCCCCCAAGAGCCAGTAACAGGTTTTAATACCGCCGGATAGCCAATTTGCTCAATCGCTTGCTGGGCGCTTTCTGGCACAAAGCCCACCCGCGTACGCGGTTGTGGTACATCTGCCTGGGCTAGTGCTAGTGTTGTACGCAGTTTATCCGCACAAACAGACGCAGTGTGATAGCTATTGAGTGTAGGGATACCCCACATTTCCAAAATTGCCAGCAAATACAACCCGCGCGATGTGCTGACGCATCGCTCCATAATGAGGTCATAATCTGCCCAAGCAACGCCAGAAGGCGCAATTTGCGCGGAACCTGCGATTAAATCAATATTCACATCACGATCAAGCAAGATATCCGGCGTGATGCCTGCCGCCTGGAAGGATTGAACCAGCAGTTTTTCCTCCGCACGGATGTGTGTGACCAATAAGCCAACGCGCATTATTCGCCCCAATCTTCTTCAACTTCGGGCGCAAGGTCAAGTTCTAGCGGGTCTAGGCTGATGATTTCTAGTTCTGCCCCGCAATCTGGACATGCAATCAATTCATTTTCCATTGCATCATTGGGGATGGTTAGCGAACTATCACACTCTGGGCAATTAGCATTCATTTCAGTCTCTCCTCAAAAAGTTTGGTTTAGAAATTCACAACAAAAAACCGCCACCCGTTCTGGATGGCGGTCTGCTTCTCATATCATCAGAGCAAACTCAAAAGCCCATCATCCAGAACAGGGATGTGGTTGGTGCTTCTTGCTCTTCTTCTTGCTATCAAAATTGATGACTGTGTTTATCACTTTAAAAACCTTTGGATGTGTAAATGAAAAACCGCCCTTGCGGGCGGATTGCATTGTGCGTTTGATTGATGTTGCTCAACCAGAAAGCAAAAGCGCCCGAAGTTATTTACGGGTGATGGTCTTCTTCGCCTTCTTGATGAACAGATTTTGCATCATTATTTACATCTCATTGGGTTAACGCCCGTAGCTTAACATCTTTGGGTAGAACACGCAAGAGTTGTTTTAGGAATCAGACGGATTCTCCAACCGGAAGCCATGCCCGCGTACCGTGACAATGAACTGTACTTCCTCATCGTATTCTGCGAGACGGTCACGCAGACGCCGCACAAGCGCATCAATAGCCTGCTCGCTCACACCTTCGCCCACCACATCCGGCCACACTGCCTCGACAACTTCATCGCGTGTGCAGACTGTGCCATTGTTCACATACAACAGTTCCAACAGGCGATACTGGGGCAGACTAAGCGGTGGGTCAATTTCATCATCACCGATGAACACACGACGCGATTCACGATCCAGGCGTAGGCGTCCACCGATATTCGCGGGTAATTCAAATGGAAGCGGGGCTGTCGCACCGGAGCCAATAAAGCGCAGGCGTATCGCCAGTGCGATATGTAACTCGTCACCGTCGAAAATCTCCTGCATTCCCTCTAAGCGTTGACCATTTATCCACGTCCCGTTACGACTCTCCAAGTCTTCAATAAAGAATTGCCCATCCTTATTGTGAACGCGAATGTGATGGCGCGAGATTTGGCGTTCCGGCAATACAACATCACAGTCATCATCGCGCCCGACGATCATCTCCGGTTTGTCCAGAACCCAATAGCGATTCTGTAATGGCCCTTCAACGACTGCGATTATGGGGTTTTCGTTTTTTTCGTCGGACATAAAATCTTCCCTGACCTTTCGTCAAAGTCGTCTATCGTCATTATTATAATGTCTTTTTATTGCGGCGCAGTAGATACCGACGGCACTGTGGCGACTTCGGATAGAACCGTGCCAATCCATAAACCCTGATCGATATAAACTTCTGGTTGGTTTGCGCCAACACGAGGCGACGCCTGCCCTACTGAATTATTGCGATAGTAAGCACGTAACGTTGCGCCTGCAAAGGCAAACTGCGACGGGATGTTGCCTGTAAACTGTACACGGTGTACACAACGTTGGCGCGGCCCGAGCAGACGTATCTGGCTTGATTGATATTGCACCGCCCCTCCGGGAGGTAAATCTGCAACATTGCCTGTGCCTGCCACAATGCCCAAGCCAGGCACAGCAGACCCATCCGTGATGACACTGCCCGGTGTAATAAGGATAGGCACAGTGCCTAGTGTGCGATTATATACTGTAATCGTCACGGTAAATGTGTCTTGTGGGCTAGTGGGTGCGCCACTTGTTCGCACAGAAATCACAAATGGGGATGAGCCTTCGCCGCGTTGGGCACTCACAGAACGGCCTAACAGGGATTGATAGTATGCGCGGTCTACCCCAGTCCGCAAACGGCCACAGGGTACGCCTTCATCAACAAATGGGATGAGGCTAGATAATAAGTTCGGCAATACATTAGGCCCGGCAAACACAGCCAGCAGAACCAACAATAATAGATATACAATCGCGTTAGGGTTATCTCTTACGTTGAAGAAGGCCATGTTACATCACATCCATTTAGCCAGCAGGCGCACATTTCCACAATCATCTGTGTATTAGTCTGTTCCACATTATGCCACAAAATCCCATTATCATGCTTGCGAAACCATGTGAGTTGCCGCCGAATGAAGTCATGTGTTGCGATTTTTGTACTGGCAATCGCATCATCTAACGGGAGCGCGTCTAACAGATGAGCGGCCAATTGCTGATAGCCTAGCCCGCTCATCGACGGCAAGCGGCGATTATAGCCAAGCTTTAACAGATATTCGACCTCTTGCAAGAAGCCGTCAGCCATCATCTGGTCAACGCGAAGGTCTGCGCGGTCATACAGTCTTTGACGCTCCATTTGAAGGCCGAGTTCCAAAATAGTATAAGGGGGCGGGGTTTTGCGCTGTAAATCACTAAACTTTATGCCTGTTTCTTCATAGACTTCCAGTGCCCGGATGACACGCCGCGTGTTATTGGGGTGTATCTTCTCCGCCGCTTGGGGGTCAACTGCTTGTAAACGCTCATAAAGTATTTGTGATGCACTGGGTGTCATTTGCACAAAGGACTCCAGTTGGGCGCGAAAATCGTGATTTGGCGGCACCTCCGGGATCGTCCAGCCTTCCACCACAGCCGTGATGTACTGCCCTGTTCCACCCACCAACAAAGGAATTTTGCCGCGTGCGTGGATGTCCGCGACGCAAGCATAGGTCATCTGCTGATAAGCGGCTAAAGTTAGGTTTTCATCCGGTGGAATAAAATCAATCAAATGGTGGGCAACGAGGGCACGTTGCTCCGGCGTAGGCTGTGCCGTGCCAAGCGCCATGTGTTGATAAACCTGTCGGCTATCCGCCCCGATAATTTCGCCAGTGATAGCTTGTGCCAATGCAAGTGCAAAGCGCGTCTTGCCGATGGCGGTTGGGCCGATGATGACAATGAGCGGGCGGTGTGGTTGATGTTGGCTACCAGTCAAGCGCATCCTCCACATGCTCTATTTGGATATTGTCAGGTGCTAACGACACCGCAAGAACATCAATTCGCCACAGGGTATCATCTGGTAAGTTCTGGGCATGGATGTAAGCATAAGCACTTTTTATCATGCGATTACGTTTACGCGGCGTGATGCTCTCCAGCGCGGTCTCGGTAGACCCATAGCGTGTGCGAACTTCCACAAAGACTAATGCTTTGTCATCACGAGCGACAATATCTACTTCTCCGAACGTACACCCCCAGTTTTGCTGGATGATGTCATAGTCTTTGGATTCTAAATATTTTTTGGCGTATTCTTCGCCCTGTTTTCCTGTCTTTTTTTTATCCACTTTATCTATCCCAAAAAGTCATTTTTCAAATCATAGACGAAAGCGTGAGCCTTGTCCAATGGCTAGTATCTACGCTCAGAGTGATGTATAATTAAAGAAGAGAGTTACGACTTTTTGGCCGCACTCCACACCTAGAAATTCAGTGAGGATTACAAATGACAGACCAGCATATTGCGCCGCCTGTACCCCCGCAATACGATGAAGATAGCATCGTTTATCTTGAGGGAATACAGCACATCCGCACAAGACCGGGTATGTATGTAGGTGGTACGGATAGCCGGGCGCTTCATCACCTTATCTATGAAGTCGTGGATAACTCCATCGACGAAGCCTTAGCTGGACGCTGTGACCAAATTTATGTCACGCTTCATGACGATGGTTCGGCCTCTGTGTCGGACAACGGTGTTGGTATCCCGGTAGGGTACCATAAACAAACAGGAAAATCCGCATTAGAAGTCGTGATGACAAAGGTCGGCGCGGGTGGCAAGTTTAATAACGGTGCTTACAAAGTCAGTGGTGGTTTGCACGGTGTCGGTATTTCTGCCGTCAATGCCCTTTCTGGTGAATTAACAGCGCAAGTGTACCGTGACGGTTATCTGTGGGAACAAGTTTACAATCAAGGTATACCGCGTGAAGATGTCCACCAAATCCGCCCGTTAGAGGATGGCGAACAAACCGGAACAACCATCCGCTTTTTGCCAGATTTTGAGATTTTAGACCGCAACGAGTTTAATTATCAAACGCTGGTGCAACGCTTCCGGGAAATGGCATTCGTCACACGTCGCGTAACAATTACACTGCGCGACGAACGTGCAAAGCCTATTCCACGCGAAGCAACATTCTATTTTGAAGGGGGCCTGCGTTCGTTCGCGGCTTTCCTCAACCGCAACCGCCAACCTTTACACGAACCCGTTTATGCGGAGCGTGATGTTGAGATCGTCCCGGAAGACTCGAAGAAACCACCTTATGCTATTGGTGTGGAAATCGCGTTTCAGTATAACGATACCAGCACCATCACAGAATTAGCATTTGCCAATACAATCGGCACACCGGACGGTGGTACGCATTTAACTGGTATTCGCTCCGCGATTACCAGTGTGATTAACCGTTACGCCCGTAAAAGCAATATACTCAAGGAAAAAGAGAGTAACTTTAGTGGTACAGATACGCTAGAGGGCTTAACGGCTATCGTCAGTGTACGGCACCCGCACCCCTCATTTGAAAGCCAGACAAAGGTCAAGCTACTCAATCCTGAAGTGCAGGGGGCTGTCTCGCAAGTTACCAGTGAAGCACTACAGGAATTTTTAGACACCAACCCGCGTGAGGCAAGGCGCATCATTGAAAAATGTATGACGAGCAAACGTGCCCGCGAAGCCGCACGTAAAGCCCGTGACCTTGTACGCAGTGGGCCGAGCTTACTGGAAAGCACGACGCTTCCCGGTAAATTGGCGGATTGCTCCTCACATGGGCCAGAGAGTGAAATTTATATCGTAGAGGGTGACTCCGCAGGGGGTACGGCCAAACAAGGCCGCGACCGTCACTTCCAGGCAATTCTGCCATTGCGGGGTAAAATCCTTAATACAGAACGCGCCCGGCTGGATAAAATTCTGGATAATAATGAAGTCAAATCGCTTATCTCCGCACTAGGCACAGGCATTAGTGATGACTTCCAGGTGGATAAGCTACGTTATGGGCGTGTGATTATCATGACAGACGCGGACGTAGACGGTAGCCACATCCGCACATTGTTGCTGACCTTCTTCTTCCGGCATATGGTTCCATTGGTGCAGAATGGGCATTTATACATCGCGCAACCGCCCATCTACTTGCTGAAGAATGGCAAGGAACGTGACTATATCTATCCGCGTGCCGGGATGAGCGACGGTCAAATCCTGGAGGGTGCGTTAAAGAAGTACAAAAATCCAGAACGTGTGCAGGTTCAACGTTATAAAGGTCTGGGCGAAATGAACGCCGACCAACTATGGGACACAACCATGGATCCCAAAGTGCGGACGCTGTTGCAGGTGACGGTAGAAGATGCCGCCGAAGCTGACCGTGTGTTTGATATGCTGATGGGAAGTGCCGTTCCTCCACGTCGGCGCTTCATCCAAACACATGCTAAGCGCGTGCGTAACCTCGACATTTAGCCTTACATCGTTTGTTGATCCCCGAACGCCTCATCCATGCTATGAGGCGTTTTTGTTTTTAGACCGCAAGCGCCACAAAATCTGCTACACTTAACCTCATATTTTTTAAAACATCGGAGTTATTAAAATGGGAAATCAGTTAGCCAGAAGATTGATTAAATTACATGAGCGTTTTCAACTCAAGGAGAATACACCCACAGCTATCTTTGGTACGATTGGCACGTTACAACAAAATATACAAACACGCGAACAGTATCGCATCGGCGTTTGGCCGTGTATCTGCACGGAAAGTCCGGCGCTGGGTGTGGGTTTGATGACGACTTTTGCTTATTTACTGGATAGCTTAAATGATGTGCGTGCCTACATGCTTTTTTTGCGGGAAGACAAGGCGCAACCGTCGTTTAGCTGGTCGGACGCACAATTCGGCATAGAGGATTGGCAACCGGAGCAACTGAATGAAAACATTGGCATCGCGGCAAAGTTAAGTCAGGATAGTGCAGGGTGGACATGGGAAATAGAGGTTGAAAATGACCTTGTAGCCGAAGACCATGCTGATAGTGAATTTAAGCTCACCTACCAAATGCCAGACCTTGCCACTTTGTTTAATCAGCTAACAGACATAGCCACTACATTTTTAAAGCGTCTAGGGTTGGAAAACGTCCGCTTTGATACATTCTCACCCACTCACTCATCAGATGGCGCCATCATCAGCGTGATGAAGCCTCTGGCAGATTGGCAGATTAACCTCACACGCGGGCTAATTGGCCTTGATCGACTCGATGAATCTATTGAGTACGACATTCATGAAATAGCACAAGCTGGCAATTTTTTACAGGATTCATTCAGTGCATGGATTGCCTCTACAGCGATTGCCCATGCGCTTCTGCCGGGCTACGGGTATTACAATGCTTTACGCGATGAATTAGCGACAGCTATCCAAACGCTGAATGATTTCCCGTTTGCAGTGGTCTATATCGGAAGCGCATTATTTCTGCTAGGCGAAGCTAATGCAAGTTATGAAATGCTTGAAGGTGCAGTCAATGACCATCCGCAGAGTGTGATTGCATGGCTTACTCTGGCAGATTTTTATCGACGTGGCGCAAAGCTGACTGAAATGATCGATACCTTCCAAAGAGCGATTGAGGTTGATGCTGTTGATGCAACACTCTATCGTAATTATGGCACAGTATTAGAGTTATTAAATGACGGCAACTTACTTCCAGAAGTCATCCTGATTGACCCACAAGATTATGACGAAATGTTACATATCTGGGAAGCTATCGCCGCATACGATGAAGCCTTAAAGTTACAGCCGAAATCACTCACGGTTCTTCAACGACGGACAATGCTCCTGCTAGATGTCAGTGATGATGATGAACAACGATTTTTGAACAGCTTTCAGGCATTGGTTAAGCAAGACACGAGCGGAGAATTTGTGCGGGGCGTCGTTGATCAAATCGGTATTCTTGATGATTTCGACAATGTATTGGATATATTAGAAGAAACTTTAGAGGCAAACCCCAACCGCTTTGACTTACGAATTAATCTCGCTGTGACCTACCTTGCAAGTGAAGATTACGACATGGCTATTGAAGAATTAGAGCAAGCACAGGCCATAACCGATGATCCGTTGATACAAATGGACATCACACGCCTGCTTTTGAGCGCCAATAACCCTGATTTTGAGGGCAGAATGGCCGAGATTGAAGCACAGGTTAACGGAGGAGCAACAATTGGCACGGCGGATATTCGCTTCCTAGAAGACATTATCCATCAAGCGCCGACGTTAATTGAGGCTTATATTCTGCTTGGCAAGGCATTCTTCGAGCGTGAAGAACCAGCAGAAGCGCTGGAGATACTGATGGACGGCTATGCGGAACACCCCGAAGACAGTGAATTATTGCTACAAATCGGGCGGGTACTCTGGCAGACAGGCAACGAGGCCGAAGCAATGAACTATCTTAATCAAGGGATAGAGGCCAACCCCAATTATGTGCCTTTGCTGGCATTAATCGGTCAATATCTGTTTGAAAATAGACAAGAAGAAGCGGCACGGGCGTGTCTCGCACGGGCGGAAGTTATTTCTCCGCGTGACCCAGCACTCGCCAAAGCACGTAAGAATATCGCGGACATCATCGCTAGCCGTGATTGATTAGAGATCGTCATCAAGCAAGATAGGCGTTATTCTGCCTGCGGATAGATCGCGTAATTCAATGGTGAATGCCTGAACATGCACAGAGGCAAAACGTACGATAAGTGTGACATCTGCGGCGAACGTTTCGTCTTCAATCTCTCCATTGTGCGCGATGATGAGTAGCTTAATCTGCTCGAAAAGAGCGTATGGCGTTTCAATGCCCAATAGCTGTTTCTCAATTTTTTGCTCGGTGGTCAGATTGTTGAGCGCAACATGGGCGGCTTCGCTGTAAGCCCGGACTAGGCCGCCTGTGCCGAGCTTTGTCCCACCAAAATAGCGCGTTATCACCATCACAATATCGCCGATGCCACTACCGCGCAGGACAGCTAACACAGGCGGGCCAGATGTACCGGACGGCTCGCCATCGTCGCTCATGCCTTCCACCACAGAGCCACCAAACCCAGCCCGGAATCCATAGACATGATGACTGGCATCAGGCATTTCTGCACGGATTTTAGAGATAAAAGCGCGGGCTTCTTCCGCCGTTGGCGCGACATCAACAGATGTGATAAAACGCGACTTCGCGACTTCCGTATAAGTACGGTGGAAGCCTAACGGAATAAGATATGGCTCCGGCACAGTTGGCACTACCCTTCTGATTGTGGATTGCCTTCGACAAAGATACGGAACAACGGCATCTTTATCAGCATGGCGTTATTTTCGTCTACACTGACCAAACGCTTTTGAATCAGCATCAGTGTTGCATCACGAATTTCAGCCGTGTTGGGGTAATCAGTCAGGCCAACAATCGCCCGGAGTGTGTGGTGCTCCGCCGCAGTTAAACTTTGCCACAATGTCCGTATTTCATCCTGCACAGCACGCTGGAGCAATAAACGTCGTAGGGCTTCATCATTCATTAGGCTGGCCTTGTCTATCGGGCCAATTTTTTCCAGTGAGCGAAAGGCCGTACGCAATAGTCCGGCATAACGTCCGGTGACATCCAGTAAAAAGCGGATCGTTTCTTCTGGATAAGTTTTCTGATTACGCCCCATAAGGTCTTCCAACATGCGGCGAGCGTCTGTTTCATTATATGGCCCAACATAGAGCAAATTATCTGTAAATAATTCCGTGAATGGCTCAATTTCTAATTCTGGGATGCCATATTGCTGTACTAAGACTGACAATGGAGCGCGAGTGAACGTTAAATAGCTGAGTTGTTGTTTATTCGCATCGCGTAGGCCACGTAATGTCTGGAAGAATTTAACGGGCATGTGTTTTAGCATGTCCTCAAATTCATCAAACATGAAGGCTATTTTTATACCCCGACGCATAAAATAATCCAACCCTAGCTCAAAATAACGTAAGCCCATATAAGCATAAAGCGGATTTTTGCCATTTTGCAGGTTTTTATACGTATCGTAGAAATTTTGGGCGTCATCACGGCCCAGAACTTCAAACGGATAAAAAGCCATAAATAGCCGGTGCATCATGAGTTCATACCCCGCCCAACAGCGTATTTGTTCCGTGTTTTCACCTGTAGGAAACGGGCCAAGTAGTGCAGGGTCTACGATGATGGCTTTGAAGTCAATTTCGGCAAAGGTTTTGTCGTAATGTGTCTGTACTTCTGGGTCAGCAAGATGTTGAAGTAGATTCGACTTACCCACACTTCCTACGCCAACAAGCGATGAAGAGTCCCCTGCCCGCCACCGTCCCATCACATAATTAACTTCTTCTTTGCGGAACTCTGGCGGTTGCTTACGTGACCTAACCATTATTGCCCGTCCTTGCCTGTATGCAGAAGTGAACACTAAAAACAGTTTTTATTCTAACACGTTTGCTATTATTTGCGGCTGTGTTAGCTAATCAAAAATAAAAACGAGCGCAATCACTAGGATACTTTAGCGTCGCGCCCGTTTATAAATAAGGATAAGCTAGCCCAATATCAGCGAAACAGTTCGCGGATGGCAAATGGGTTAAAGTTTGTGTCCCTGTCGTAGACATCAATATTTTCTTGCTGTTTGAGCCATATCACAATACGAATTGTAACGGGCGTCAGCACAACTTCAATGATGACCTTCAACACATACACACTCCAAAACAGTGCCCACATCATGTCCAGCGAAAACAAACCGCCAAAGGCAATTGTGATGAATAAAAACGTATCCAGCGCCTGACCTAACACCGTGCTAGCGATAGTCCGTGACCAGATAAAGCGGCCTGCCGTCCACACTTTCATCTTCGCAAGGACATAGCTATTCATAAACTCGCCAGCAAAGTAGGCTATCACACTGGCAACAACAATGCGTGGCGTTTGGCCGAGAATAGCGATAAAGCTCTCTTGCAGTTCATATTCCGGTGCGGGCGGGGCAATCGCAACCAGTTGGAACATCCCTGCCGCCATTAATAACCAGAAGAAAGCAGTATAGATAACGCGGCGGCTAGCTTTATAGCCATACACCTCCGTTAAAATATCCCCAAAGATATAAGCTAGCGGGAATAACAACGTGCCGCCATCGACTGGGAAATTACCAAATTGCGCAATTTTAGTCGCTGAAATGTTACTGATGATAAGTGTAGCGACGATTGAGCCGGTGATAAAACCTAAATATCGCAAGGGCTGAGCGTTTGGCTCGGCTTGTGTGGTAGGGTGCATAAATTATCTCCTGTTTTTATTGTAAAGCCGGGTTTTCAGGCACCGGCTTTCCGCTTTAAGGCTATGTGCCTTAAGCAGAGAGAAGTTTTATTCTAGCAATTGTGCAAGAAAATAAAAGCCCCGACACAAGGTCAAGGCTTTTGTAAGGTTTTGAACAATACGATGATTAACCGCCTACGATGGGCGCGGCAGTTAAATCTCCAGTAATACCGACGAGGGCAGTCTGTACCCAACCGAAGCCGATTGGACTGCTAAGTTGCACCCACACATTATCTGCGGTGCGGGCAACAATATCAAACGATGCCGTCCCGGAAAGCGCGCCAATGACCCCTGCCCCCGCATTCGGCGCGGCAAAGAGAGTCACTGCATTGGTTACATTGGCGGAAGGTTGGGAAAGTGAACCAAAGGCATCGCGAATGATCGGAATACTGCGACCATCACCACGCAAAATGGTAAATTCGCTGTTAAGCCAACCTGTACCGAAGTTACCAACAACACGGTACCACACACCATCCGGTGCAAAGCCTGTTATATCCAGAATTGTTCCACCGGGAACAGTCGCCACAACAGAGAATTGCGACCCTGGTCCGGAGCGAATGTTCAGGTTGCCAGTATTAATCACAACACGGGCGGGTGAGCGTAATACTTGTGTGGAACCGGGCGGACGGTCTGCTGATGTACCGGGAACCGGCCCTGACACAATGCCACTATCGATACCCCCCTGTGAACAGAATGCGGAAGTAACATTTGAACGCACTGCGGCTTGTTCTTGACGAATCCACGCGGTACGGCCATCAATGCCTTCTACACGGTAGAAGCCATCACGAGCATCTAACAAATAAAGTTCGTCGCCATCGTTAAACCCGACATCTAACGGAATTGTACCGGAGCCATCCGGGCCAACGCTCGGGAAGACTTGACCACGAATAACCACAGCAGACAACTGGCAAGCGTAAGGACGAACACGCGCCTTGCCACCCTCTAGCCATACAGTCCCCAAGCCAGGCAGTGTGGTTTGATACCAGAAGATGCCATCAGCACCTGCACCCGACAAAAGCGGATAAATGCGTGAGGTATCTTGGACAGCTTGACCCGGAGAAGCCGCGTTTACACCCGGTGATAGGCGTGCGGTGTGTGATGTGAAGACCGACACACCCCATGCCCGCCCCGATGATGAACCAACAGGCGCGACAGCTTGTTCGCTACCCCCACCACTACCAAGCAGGTTAGGATCAAAGAAGTCATCTGGGTTAAAGACAGGAAGTGCGGGTGCTTCAACGGTAGGAACATTGCGGAAGTCACCACGCCCAATGGCGAATTCAGCATTAATCCAACCGATACCAGCAAGTGTAGACACTTGATACCATACCCGGTCACGTGCAATACCCAACACAGGAAGTTGTGTACCTCCCGTAACCGTTGTCAAAATAGGATAGGCGGGGCTAGGGCCAGTACGCACGTTAAGGAAGCTGGTGTTCACAACCATAACAGGCGGTTGGAACTCCGAGCGTTGCGCTTGTGCGACCTGGACAAAAACACCGCCAAGAATTGCAAGGGTTAAAGCTATTAAACCAACATATTTCGACCAAATTCTCATAAGAGCCTCCTCTGGATGATGCCCGAATAGAATTAAGTATAAACGCAAACTTAAATTTCCGCTTCAAATTGCATAGGTTTTCTATCGTGGGGGTGACGTAGGCTAAACGATGTTGTAACGACGGCATGAGAAATGTTACTTTAAACCTATACGACATATAAGCAGGATGGGGTTCTTGAGATGATAAAGCGTGTCTTGATGCTATTTGCAACGCTCTTATTGGGCTTGCTGGCGGCTTCGGCCACATTTGCCAGTGAACAGGATTGTGGGGATGTGTGTGCTGAGCCTGTGCGCTATGGCCTGAACCCAACAGTTATCCAGAATTATCAAACGCCGGACTTCCGGCAATTGACCGTAAACCGTGATTTGATGAATGACCGTCAGTATATGCGCGTTAGTGGCGAGGTTAACATCCATGATGCCCCTAACGGCAATGTTGTATGGCGTTTGGATGATGGGTTCAACTTCATCACAGCGATGGGTTCCCGCGATGGTTGGATACAGGTTGCGCCCAATGAATGGATTAACGGGGCTAATCTGAGTGGGTCTAATAATATTCTTTCTGACTTTACGGGCGTCTTCCTGGATGGAGAGTACCCAGAATATCCAATTGCATGGATGCTGGTCAATGCTTACCCAAGCCGCGAACCAGGTGGTGACCCGGTAGAAAGTAATGAAATGCTCTATCGCTACACGCTGGTGAACATCTTCGACACAGTGGAAATTGACGGTTGGCGGTGGTATCAGCTCGGTGTGGACAAATGGGTTATCCAAACAGCCCTTGCTAAAGTCACCCCTGTGCAAAGACCAGAAGAAGTGAATACGGATTTGTGGGTAAGTATCGACTTATATGAGCAAATAGTGGTGGTGTTTGAAGGTGATAGCCCAATTTTTGCCACATTAACGGCCACTGGCCTCCCCCGTTGGCCTACTTATGAAGGCATCTTCAACATTTACTTCCGCCAACAACGCCGCAACATGAGTTGGGGTGTGCCGGGTGATGACTTCTATTATCTGCAAGAAGTACCCTGGACGATGTTTTTTGATGAAGGCCGTGCCCTACACGGCGCATACTGGCACGACGGCTTCGGCTATCGCCGGAGTCATGGATGTGTGAACCTATCCATCACAGACGCGCACTGGTTATACTTCCGTGTGGCACAAGAAATGGGGTCTAACGGGTCACCAGACCGTGAGGTTGGGCCACAAGTGTATGTGTGGAGTAGTGACGAGTATCGCTAGTGCTATGCCTGATTAAAAAGCAGTAAATTGATAAGACACTCTGCCGGATATTACGCCATGTAACATCCGGCTTTTTATGCAACTTCGCGGTGCGTCCTCACGTAAAGCTTGTAGCATATTTAATGACACCTTGACACAGCGCCATCATGGGCTTATCCTTTGCGCTAGTTAACAGTTGTTAAGTTAGATAAATCCTAGTTGACTCATTGCTCAATTCAGTACGATAATGACCGAGATATTTTTCACAAATAAATTCCTTCATTCAGCGTTCCCCAAAAAATTTAAGCAGGCTAACTTTAGATTGCAGATAACCGCTAGGAGCGACAGATGAAGTTTGTGCTAGACAAAATTACGCGGCTTGCGTTACGCTTTCGAGCCGTAACCATTGCACTGGTGTTCGTACTGATGGCGTTGGGAGTCATCTCGTGGACACGGCTTAACCAAGAACTACTCCCTCCCATTGAAATCCCACAGACCATTATCCTGACACAAACAGGTGGCATGACTAGCGAACAAGTGCTAACGATTGTCACCCAACCTTTAGAGGAACGCTTAAGTCAAATTGATGACATCATCAATATTCAGTCCGAGACACAAGGAACGTTCGGCTCATTCCTCACCGCATTTAACGATTTTGGCCTAGACCAGGAAACTTTGCGGGCGCAAATCCAAGAAGCAGTACAGGATGTTTGGTTGCCCTTGCGAACGCTGGAAGCAGATAACGCGGCGGAATTAATTAGTGAGTTAGATGCCGCTGTGCTCATCTATATCGCGGAAGCTGACTCTAACTTCTTATTCCAGCTTACACCGGAAACATGGTCGGCGTTATCGGACGACACCATTGAGCAAGTGCTGGCTTACATGGCACAACAAGCTGATGAGGCGACTTCTGCTAATAATGCGCTTCAGCGTTTGGTTGATAAAGAAATCGTGCCACAGTTAGCAACCGTTAACAACGTTGCTCGGGTGGATGTTAGCGGTGGCGAAAGCCTGCCGGAGAGCGAAGAATTAGCCGAAGCACAGCCCATTGTGCAGGTGGGTGGCGGCAGTTTATTACTACGCATCTCGTCGGAAGTATGGGCGGTAGTCGCGCCACGTGTTGATGGGTTGGAAGAACTTAACGAGAGTGCTGTCTCGCAGTTGGCAAGCATCAATGTCACCATTCCAGAGCCGAGCGCCCCACCCGCATTACCGGAAAGTTGGCGGTTTGACACAGCAGGCGCACCGACTTTATTTGACAACGCGAGCGATTTACTGGAAGTCACTGGGTTTACACGCCCGGCATCCGGTGTGTTAAACGGCTTCCTTGCGGACGGCAAAATCACAGGGGCACTAGGCCAGACGAATGATTTAACGGTTGATACGGTAGAACGTATGCTAGCGTTAGACCCAACAATGTCGGCTTACTTTGATGCAGAGCAAATTCTGGCGATGCCGGAAGATGTCTTCGCGTATTTAGTAAGCCGTGAAGACTTCACAGAAAACCTGGATGGTTTTACACGCGATGCTATCGCCGCGCGTATTATGGCAACAAGCATCGCCGGGATAGACCCCGACACAATCGAACGTATTCCGGTTGAATTACCTAACGCATGGCGCGTCCAGCCACCCCAATTAATCACATTTAGCTTCTCGGATATTCCACTTGCGACATTCAGCGTTTCCGCTACAGGGAACATTGTCCTGGAGGAAGATCAAGTCATTGTTGTGTCACCTACTGAGGTGGAAGAAGAATTAACAGAGGGTGTCATCGAAGCACCAGAAGACGCGGTGGAAGAATCCCCAGAGACGCCCACCGCAGTTGTGGTGGAAGACGCCCCCCTGCCGCCATTCTTTGGGCAACTATCTGGCGCATTAGGTGTGCCGCTGGATTTCACCAGTGACTTAATCGGCCTTAGTGTGCCAGAAGAAGCGCAGTTCCTGTTCAATGCAGATACAATCAGCGCGGCGCAATTTTTAAACGCCATCGCTAACCCGCCGGATTTATCCGAGATACCCGCAGACCAATTACCCGATGAACTCGCCAGTATTCCGCCAGCCTTGTTTAATCAGTTGATTCAATCACTGATTGGTGGACTGACGGCAGATAACATCGCCTACCTGGTCGTCAATGAACCCGGTTTCGCGGATGAACTCGCGCCGGAAACCATCGCGCTACTGAGCGCAAGTGCGACTGCGGCGCTGACAGGTGAAAGCGGAGAGACGATTACAGCAGAAGCACCTGCGATTAACGCAGAATGGGCGGAACTAGGCGCACTGTTAGCAGGCTTCACAGGGACGAGCGTTACACTTGATACCGCCGATGACCTGCTGAACCCAGCATTAGGGCTTCAGTTTATCTTGCCGGAATTGTTGAATATCCCGAATGTAGCAGACCTGCTAAATGGTTTGTTCGGGGGGTTGCCTGTTGAAGCGGCAGAGTACATCGTCGCGCAATCGCCCGCATTTTTTGAGGGATTGCCCACACCAGTACTGGTCTTTTTAAGCGATGATGTCCTGGCTGTTCTACCGGAAAACATCCGCGAAACAGCGCCCGGTGCGTTGTTGCCCAGCGCATGGGAAGCATTATTCGCACAGACGGGTACAGTAGGTCGGTCATTCTTTACAACCAGTGACATCCTGAGCCTTGATAGTGATAATCGCGCCTCTGTGGTACTCAATCGCATCAATGATGCGCCCGTTGGTGATGCGCTGGAAAGCTACACTGTGCGTTTGATGGACAGCTTAACACCTGAAGTCATCGACGTGTTTATCGCTAATGAGCCGGATTTCTTTGAGCAATTAGACTCAGATGTTCTGCTGAAGTTCAACAGCGTCACTTTAAACATGCTCTCTACCGCGCAAATCAACGCGCTATCAAACGTTAATGCAGAGCAGGCAACCCAATTACTGAACATCCGCAGTAATCCAGAAGAATCTGCTTTTGCCCAGTTAGCCGCACTGTATGCCTTAGATGTTCCGGCAGGTGACCCCAACGCCCCGGCACTCAACCCGGGTTGGCAGAGCTTAGGGAACTTTTATAACATCGAGCTTGACAGTGCTGATGATTTCTTCCGCTTCCCGGAAGGCTTCCCCTTCCCCAGTGGCGCAGAACTTATCAATAGTTTGTTTGGTAACGCACAAGGCGAATCTGCCGCACCGGGTTGGTTAGGTGGTCTGCCGGTGGATGCTGTGGTCTACATCCAAGACCGGGATGAAACATTCTTCTATAACGTCAATAACCGGGCGTTGGGTTTGATGTCACCGGAAGCTCTGGCCGTTTTACCGGAAGAATTGCAAGAGGCCGCCCAAGAAAGTGCGGCGGTGTTCCGCGCACAAAGCCAAATCACCCGAACAAACGGCAACAATAGCTTGTTTATCACAATTTTTAAGGAATCTGATGCAAACACAGTTTCCACCTTTGCAGATGTACAACGGCTATTAAACAGCATCGACAGCCAAGACCCCAACATTGAAATTGGGATCGTGTTTGAACAATCCAGCTTCATCGAACAATCCATTGAAGGTGTAGCGCGTGAAGGCAGTTTAGGCGCTGTCTTCGCTATTATTATCATTTTAATCTTCCTCAGTGGTGGCACATGGGGGCTTAAGGGACGGCGTTTAGTCGGTAGTTTGATGGCCGCACTATTCTTAGGTCTGCTATTGCTATTGATTGCGTCGAATGTCAATGCGGCAGGTGGCGACTGGGGACAGGCGTTTGCTCAGTCGGACACTGTATTCCGGGTGTTGTTAATCTTCGGTGTATTAGCGGGTTTCTTCGTCCTGTTATGGCCGGGCAATGTTCCCGACCCATCCTGGCGGGCTACACTGGTGATTGCCGTTAGTATTCCGCTTTCCATCATGACGGCACTTGTGGGTATGTACTGGGTTGCCCCAGCGATGCACGGACTAATTGCTCCATTAGCTGGAAGCGGGGGTTTCTTCGCTTTTCTGTTGCAACTGTTCCCAGATGACCTGACGCTGAACATCATGACACTTTCCGGCTTAACGGTCGCCGTTGGGCGTGTAGTAGACGACTCGATCGTTGTACTGGAGAATATCTTCCGCCAACTGCAAGCCACAACTGCGATGGAAAACGCAACCATTGCCGAGAAACGCGCATTGAGGAAGGAAGCCATCATACAAGGCACGCGGGATGTATCCGCCGCTATCTTCACGGCGACGCTTATCGCGGCCAGTGTGTTCTTACCGCTTGGCTTAACGGGTGGTTTAATTGGTGCATTCTTCCTGCCATTTGGCCTGGCGGTAACTTATGCGCTGGTGGGTTCCTTCACAGTCGCTATCACCGTAATTCCGGTATTAGCCTATCTGTTTATTGACTTTGAAGATGTGCCAGAAGATAGTGATCTATGGTTAGCAGACTACTATCGCCCCATCTTGAAGCTATCACTTAAAAATGGCTTCACAAAGGCAGTCGTTATCGTGTTTGCACTGGCATCTATTGCCATAGCAGGCGTGTTGTTTTCACAACGTCCGTTTGCCTTCTTGCCAAACTTCGGTGAGCCGCAGGTTTCGGTTAATGTGAACATGCCATCGGGTACATCAATTTTGGTGACGAACGAACTGGTTGAAGAAATCGAAGACTGGGTACTGGAAAATATCGGGCTTGAGCGCGTAACGGCTATCCAAACAACGGTTGGCGGCGCAGGTGCGAGTTTTGAAGCTCTGCTGACCGGCAATAGCGTATCAGAAAATCAGGCATCGGTGACGATTGGATTAAACGTCTCTGATCGTGAGTTAAACGAGTTAACCAAGCTCATCGAACTGGAAGCGAAGCAAATCTTCAACACCTGCCCCACCAGTAGCGCACCCGCTAATTCCACAGAGCAACGCGCGCTCATGCAGACGGCAGAAGTTGACAGCGCTCTGGACATTGTATGTGCGGATGGTATGCCGATTAACAACCATGTGTCGGTAGCGGCGGCCTCTATTTCTGATGGTGGGTTTGGCGGGTTCGCATTGGTAATTTCCGGCCCGGTGACGGCAGAAGTCAATGGAGCCATCGTCGAAGCAATCAACAGTGTAGACGGCATCAGCCGGGCACAGAGCAACTTTGTAGACATAAGCCAATCTGATGGTGCGGCGACGTTTATCCGTGTGAATCAAGTGGAAGCCTTCTCCTACACGGCAGAACTCAATACAGAGAATACAATCGGCGTTACACAGTTGGCGCTGGAAGCCATTCGCGAGATACCTGTAATCGCACAGCAGTTATGTGAAAACGAAACAATCACCGCAGATTGCTTCCGCGTAAGTGAAGGCTTTGAGAGCGAAATCCAGACTGAGGGCTTCCAAAGCATCGGGATTGCGATTGCGCTAGCGATTGGCCTTGTGGTTATCGTGCTAAGCTTCACGATGCAATCGTTTGTGTATTGGTTAGCCATTGTGTTCAGCATTATGGTTGCGCCGATTGGGGCGGCCATTGCACTTACCCTGACAAACCGCGTGCTTGGCATCTCCGCGATGATTGGTCTGCTCATGTTGATTGGCCTGGTGATTGCGAACGGTGTTGTATTGATTGACCGTGTACGTTCTAATCGTCGGGAACGTGGTATGGCACTTCAGGAAGCCTTAGTAGAAGCGGGTGGACGGCGTTTACGTCCTATCCTTATGACTTCCCTTGCGACCATTATCGCATTAACCCCCCTAGCCGTCGGCCTTTCTGATGGCGCGATTATTGCATCAGAACTAGGCACAGTGGTCATTGGCGGCGTACTCAGTAGTACTGTACTCACGTTGATTGTCGTGCCGGTGGCGTTCAGCTTATTATCACCCATCCACCGCTTGCTTTCCTTCCGCAAGGATGCAGAAACAAGGTAAGCAAAACAATAGCCAGCCTAACTAGCGGCACATTTTACACAATAAAAAACGCCGGGATATGAGTTCCGGCGTTTTTTTATTTAAGGGCGTTACTGTTTAACCTGTAGCGTGCTTTTCCGGGATGAGGTCAAGGTTACGGCCTACGACCTCAAAGGATGCTAACGCACGGTCTAGGTGTTCACGGCGATGCGTTGCCATATAGCTTGTACGGAGCAAACTCTGATTAGGGGGGACACCGGGTGGCCCAACTGGATTGGTATAAACGCCTTCGTTAATCATCGCCTGCCATGCTAACATGGTGCGGTAATCTTCGCCGATGATAACGGGGATAATCGGTGTATTGCTATTGCCTACGTTATACCCCAGTGTCCGCAGTCCATCGCGCATGTAATCCGCGTTTTCCCACAGGGTTTTTACCAGTTCCGGTTCACTCTCGATGATGTCCAATGCCTTGAGCACTGCAACGACGTTAGGTGCGGGCAATGCGGCAGAGAAAATCAGAGAGCGTGCATGATGCTGGATATAGTGAACAATTTCCGCACTACCGGCAATAAATCCGCCAATAGACGCAAAACTTTTGCTAAATGTCCCCATGATGAGGTCTACGTCATCGGTCACATCAAAGTGAGCGGATGTACCGCGTCCGCCACCTGTTACACCAATGCCATGTGCATCATCAACCATCACACGAGCGCCATGCTTTTTGCTGATGCGGACAATTTCCGGCAGAGGGGCAATATCTCCCCCCATGCTATATACGCCATCCACCACCACTAATTTAGCGGCTTCTTCCGGGATAGCGGCTAACACACGGTCAAGGTCTTCCATGTCATTATGGCGAAAGCGTTTCATCTCGCCGCGTGACATCAGACAGCCATCGACCACACATGCATGGGCCTCTTTATCGATGATGACATAGTCGCCCTTGTTGATTAAGGCCGAAATCGTCCCAACGTTGGTTTGATACCCAGTCGGGAAGACCAATGCCGCCTCTTTACCCACAAAAGCCGCTAAACGGCGGTCAAGCTCCAGATGAATTTCCAGCGTACCGTTTAAAAAGCGTGAGCCAGTAACGCTAGTCCCATATCGGTTGAGTGCTTCCGCCGCCGCTTGACGCACACGGGGGTCAGTTGTCAGCCCGAGATAGTTGTTCGATCCAATCATGACAACTTCACGGTCTTCAAAAGTCGCGGTTGTACCTTCAGAATCGCTCAGGGCACGAAAAAATGGATAGAGGCCAGCTTCCATAGCTTCCTTAGCCCGAGTATAAGTTTTTGCTTTGTCAAATAAGTCAGCCACAGGAGTACTCCTACATCCTACCTGCATCCCTAACATTAAGAAACACGTTGAGAAGGTTAACGGTTCTACAAAGTTTAGCAGTAAATAAGCACAACCACAAGTGAGGGCAAAACGTGTTTGTGAAGAGCAAGCGGAGTACACATTTGCCCTGTTGTAGGTTATAATGTCGGTTGCAAAGTGTCCCCGTAGTTCAGTGGATAGAACAACGGTCTTCTAAACCGTGTGTCGCAGGTTCGAGTCCTGCCGGGGGCACCATAATATCATCATTGCTGGACAAACCTAATCATCCCCTCAAGACGAACACGCCCAAACCCAGAAAACACGCAAGCAAGCAAATCAACGAACGACTGCCACTCTAGCTGATTCCGCCTGAAAGAATAGCAGTCATCGGGAATTAACATTAATCCTTGTTGGATAGATTCCACATACGCCTTAGAGTATCCGCCCAACCTGGAGTGTCACCTGTTGCGGGCAACTCCAATACACGTATCAGCGTTAGTGTCGTACATTGGTTCACCGGGCTGACGATACACGTTTCCGCGACGCCTTCTCCGGCCTGTGATGTAGCCAGCGTCCTCACCGTGAAGATACCCGTTTCTCCGACGGAAATATCATCGTTGTACGTCACAACCTGGCCGTCGACGTTCAACGTGCCACGCTCTGATACAACACTTTGGATGACGAACCCATTCGGAACCAGGAAATCAACCTGCACCGGTGTCCCCCCTGTCAGCTTACGAACAGTAACCGTAAATGTCACGATCTGACCATCCGTGATGATGAGCGTATCCACCGCAATCTGAATATCCCATGTGCTGATTGTCGCAGGTTGCACTGGCGGCGGTGGCAGGGCGACAATAGTCACGGTTGCATCGCTGATGTCTACATCGTCATAATTGCCGCCCGTCGCATCATGGCTGATGGTGCAAACATGGCCCACAGCGCCCAACAGAGTCACGGTCACGGTCTGCGGCGTGTCCCAATCCGCAGTTGTGAATGTGAGTTCAATCGGGGCAATCGTACAGATGTCTTCGTCATCTACCGTCAGCGTGATGGTCACGTCGTCGGATGGCTCAAGCGTCAATACGGCGGTATAGGTCGCGCTATTGCCGATGACCACACTCTGCGCGGTTGGGTCAATCACTACATTCGGCGAGTCATCGTCGATGATGTCGATGTCTACATCATCCGCCGCGATGCCGTCATAATCATCATCGTCACTGACGACGCTATGGGTGATACTCGTCGTGCGGTTGCCATCGACAATCACATTGTCGGTGACGGTCACGGTGACAGTCTGGAAGTCGTTCCAGTTCGTCGCATCGAACGTCAATTCGAGTGAAACGGGGTCAATCTCAAGTTCAGTCGATGCCGTGCTGAGTGTGATGGTCACTGTGTCCGTCGGCTCGCTGGTCAAGCGGACTTGGTAGGTGGTGTCGTTTTCACCTTCGGTGATGTTCAGGCTGGTTTGCGTGATGAACACGCCCGTCGCGTTATTATCCACAATGTTGACCGTTACATCAGCAACAGAAATTTCATCATAAGTATCGTCCGTGCTTTCCACATCAAATG
>DAIMZF010000005.1:56581-66748 GCA_036734085.1 Aggregatilineales bacterium | reverse complement strand
GTGCTGGTGCGCGATGAGCGCGGGAACCTGGGCGCTCTGCGTGACCTGGAGACCGTGCCCGCTAACCAACCGGGTGAAGCGATTAATACCTCCGTGCGTCCGCCTAGCGCACCGCTACCCCGTACCACCGTCCGTATCATCAACTTGAACCCGGGTGTTAACCTGAACATCCGCCGGACGCCAGAAACTACAGGTGAAATCCTGTTTGGTATTCCGCTTGGTACTGTAACTGCGCTTGAAGGCGTCAACGAAAGCCGTGAGTGGGCATTCATCGAGTATCAACCGCCGCAAGGAGGCACGGTGAACGGATGGATTAGCTTGCAGTTCGCAGAATTGCAGTTAAACGGTACGCTGGCTTCGTTTGAGCGTCTGGAAGACCAAGAGTTACTGGTCATCATCCCGGATGATCAACGCGGTACCGTAACGGCGGATGCGCCACGCCTTGCCACGCCAACACAAGACCCCACCCGTGATGTTTATATCGCTACCGTGCAGATTAATCCCGGTGCGAACCTGAACCTGCGCCGCACACCCAACGCACAAGCAGAAGTTGTGGCACAAATTCCTTCACAGACACAAGTGATTGTGACAGCCCGTACTATTGATGAAGCATGGGTGTTCACCAGCTACGAAGGCATCAGTGGTTGGGTTGCCAGCAATTTTGTCAGTGTGACGTTTAACGGGGTACTCGTCAACCTGACGGAAATTCCGTTGGCAGAACTTGACACAGAAACAGAGACCGAAAGCGCAGGCTAACCAAAGCAGATTTTTAACACAAAAGAAGTCCCGTCCTTTAGGCGGGACTTCGTGTTATAGTTAAGGTCATGACTTGGCGAAGTGCAGGAGTAAAGAGGGTGTTATGCGTGTTTATCAGTTCATCTTGATTGGGTTTCTGGCGGTGATTCTGGTAGCGTGCGGCGGAGATTCCGCGCCCCCTGCCCCCACGCTGGAACCCACCATCAGCCCAACAGAACGCCCCACGATAACACCTATGCCAACACCCCTACCGCGCCCACGCACGGCGGCAGTCAACATTCGGGAGCAATCTTACGCCCGCCTGATTCACGCTAGTACGAACCTAGATAGCGTTGATGTATATGTGGATGGCCTTGCCATTGGCTTCCGTTTGGGTTTTGCAGGTATGACGGAACCTATCGCCATTGTTGCAGGGGAATATACTTTGCGCGTCATGGAAGCTGGTGTTTCGCCCAATCAAGGCACATCGCCCATTCATACCCAAATGCTTAATCTGCCTGCCGGGACAACAGTCTCGCTGGTATTGACTGGCACACCCGATAACCTGCGTGTCGCTGTCTTACCGGAAAACATCAGCCCGTTAGCAGGTGACACAGGCCGTATCACATTGATCCATGCGTTACATAATGGCGGCACAATCAGCCTGCAACAAAACGGGGAGACAATCACCACTGGCATCGAGATTAACCAGGCATCCATCCCGGTTGATTTAGCGTCGCTGGATACAAATATCAGCATTATTGACGCATCAGGCCGGAGCCTGGCTGATTACACGGATATACTCCGCCCACGTACCGCCGTTACGCTGGTATTAACAGGCGATGCTGACCGCCCCGATAGCATCCGACTACTGGAATTTAGCAGTCGTGTTCCCGGTATTGCGCGTTTGAGGGCGCTTAACTTAATCCCCGATGCGCTGAGGGTAGACATCTACTTAGATGGCGAACCCGTAGTCAATAATGCGGACTACGGGCGCATCACTGACAGGCAAGAGTTACTGCCGGGCACTTACCGCGTGGACATCCTGCCTGCCGATGCGGATTATGCCAGCACCCCTCCCCTTCATCGGACAGAAATCAGCTTTACAGAAGACCAAAACACAACGCTCATCCTCACAGGTACAGCCAGTGATGTTATCGGCATTACACGCCTGCGGGACGACACCTCGCCCACAACACCAGATGAGACACGGCTCACGTTTGTGCATGGCTGGCAAGGGATTGGTAGCGCACAGGCTTTTTTGGGGTCATCAGCAGACAGTGACCGTTTAGGATACCGCGAAGTTAGCCGGAGTTTATTCCTATCGCCCGGCACTTATGATGTAGCCTGGCGTACAACAAACCAGGCTTCAGATATTGCCATTGCCGAAGGTCTGGAATTAGAAGCCGGCTTCAGTTACATCTACATCCTCACCCCACCCACAGAAGATGAGCAACAACTACCTTTTATCATCATAGAAGCCGTCGGCGTTACAGAAGCAACACAGACGACAACCCAAGCAGTACCGTCACCAACCCCCTTGCCGCGTGACGATGACCGCGCACAAGTGCACGTCGTCAATGCCTTGACGAGCCGTGAGCTTATCAATGTTGTGGTTGGAGATGAGGTCATCACCAATGCCGCCTATGGGCAGATGTCCAGCGCGGTGATGCTGGATGAAGGGCTAAGTCGCATCCGCGCCCAGGACGCCAATACAACATCAGACTTTAGTCAGCTAGAGTTTGACTTCCGGCGGGACACACACTATACAGTCTACGTTGCAGGTACAGACATAGACACGGCACGAATTTTCGTGATTGAAAATGGCTTGATTAACCGCATCACCGATCCAACACTGGGAACATTGCGCCTGTTGAATCTGTCGCTTGTGGGTGGGACGAGCTTTAATCTTGCTGTCATCGCTTCGGATTCCGCCCCACCGGAGCCACCCCAAGACGCCACTCGTGATGCTAACCTGCCGCCATTCCGTCGTGTTGTGACGGGTGGGTACGATGTGCTATCACGCGATGTCCGCAGTGGGCAAGCCGGATTTACAGAATTTGTTGCGCCCGATGTGTATAACATCATCATCGTCGATGCCCAAAATGGCTACGGCGCAGGCACACAAAATAATGTCAGCATCCAAGCCCAACGGCGTTATGATGTTGTGATTGTGCAAGCGGAAAGCGGAGAGGTCATGGTGTTGATTGTGGAGTACCCGACAGACTAGCCCCAACCTAGACCTGACAATCGATTCAGCTATAATCCTATGGCACAAGCCAACGGAGGAAATCGCTTTGCACATTCTCATCACAGGCGCGGGTGGCTTTGTCGGCCATCATCTGGCGCATTGGCTGATACAGGCCTACCCAGATGCCATCTTGCACGGCACGACGTTTCACGCTACAGAGGCCGCCCATTCCCAGCTAATCCCCCACACACTCGATCTATGCGATACAGAGCGTGTACATCAGCTTATGGCGCAAATTCGGCCTGTGCAGATTTATCATCTGGCGGCACAGGCGTTCGTCCCGCGCTCTTTTGAAGCCCCCTGGGAGACTCTGCAAAATAATATTCTGGGACAACTGAACATCATCACAGCTTGTTTAGAGGCAGGGATTGCCCCGCGCATCGTCATCACAAGTTCTGCGGAAATTTACGGTATTGTGACACCGGATGAAATCCCGCTTGATGAAACCGCAGACCTACGACCCACCAGCCCATACAGCGTGAGTAAAGTTGCACAGGATATGCTGGGCCAACAATATCATATGTCCCACAACTTGCCCATCATCCGCACACGGCCTTTTAACCACATCGGGCCGGGACAGAATGAGCGATTTGTCGCCCCAGCTTTTGCAATGCAGATTGCACGCATCGAAGCAGGGTTGCAGGAGCCGATAATTTTTGTGGGAGATTTATCCGCTAAGCGAGATTTTACCGATGTGCGCGACATCGTGCGGGCGTATCAACTACTGGCGGAAGTAGGCGAACCGGGCATGGCATACAACGTCGCCTCTAACACGGCCTACAATGCACAAGAATTGCTTGATATTCTCATCAGCTTAAGTGGTGTAAAAATCCGCGTGGAAGTAGACCCGACGCGCATCCGACCCACCAATTTACCGATTTTACAGGGTGACTATACCCGACTACACCAAGCAACCGGCTGGCGGCCACAAATCTCGTTTGAGCAATCTTTAGCAGATATTCTGCATGATTGCCGCCAGCGCGTAGCCAACCATCAAGGAGAGTAAATTTATATGGCGAAGAAAGCACTCATTACAGGTATTACCGGGCAAGATGGCTCTTACTTAGCGGAGTTATTGCTGGAAAAAGGATACGACGTTTACGGTATGGTGCGGCGCACAAGCACCGTCCATTATGAACGCATCCAACACATTCAGGATAAAATTAACCTTGTGCAAGGGGATTTAGGCGACCAAACCAGCCTTAACCGTGCGATTGCGGATATTCAACCGGACGAGGTATATAACCTCGGCGCGCAAAGTTTTGTCCCTACTTCGTGGAATCAACCAGCGTTCACCGGTGATGTGACTGGACTCGGCGTCACACGGATGCTGGAAGCCATTCACACCGTCAAGCCGGATACCCGCTTTTATCAGGCATCCAGTAGCGAGATGTTCGGCAAAGTGCAGGAAGTCCCACAACGGGAAACAACCCCATTCTGGCCGCGTAGTCCTTACGGTGTAGCGAAGGTTTACGGACACTGGATTACGATTAATTATCGTGAAAGCTACGATATGTACTGCGTAAGTGGTATTCTGTTCAACCACGAATCACCGCGCAGAGGGTTGGAATTCGTCACGCGCAAAGTGTCGTATAACGTCGCTAAAATCAAGCTCGGCCTGGCTCATGAACTTCGCATGGGCAATTACGATTCCCAGCGTGATTGGGGCTTCGCCGGAGATTATGTAGAAGCCATGTGGTTGATGCTCCAACAAGATGAGCCGGATGACTTCGTGATTGCTACAGGCATGACCTATAGTATTCAACGGCTGTTGGAAGTGGCATTTGGCTGTGTGGATTTGGATTGGCAGAATTATACGGTACAGGATCAAAAGTTCATGCGCCCCGCAGAGGTGGATTTGCTGGTGGGCGACCCTACCAAAGCCCACGCTAAACTGGGCTGGGAGCCGACAGTAGGCTTTGAAGAACTGATTCAGATGATGGTTGAAGCGGATTTGGCGCAACTCAAAAAAGATAAAGACAGCGCCATTTAACCCATGCTAATAGATACACATTGTCATATCAACTTCGGTCAATTTGATGAAGACCGTGACGCGGTGATTCAGCGGGCTACTGAACGTGGCGTCACGGTGATTATCAATCCGGCAGTAGATTTAGCGTCTTCCCAAGCAGGGGTTGACCTTGCGAACCAATACGCAGGCATCTATGCGGCGGTCGGGGTACATCCTACAAGCACGGCGGATTTTGCAGAGAGTGACATCCACACATTGCGGAGTCTGGCCGCCGCGCCCAAAGTCATAGCTATTGGTGAAATTGGGCTGGATTATTACTGGGATAAATCCCCTAAAGATGTACAACGCCGGGCATTCGAGGCACAGTTAACATTGGCGCAGTCGCTAGAGCTTCCGGTGATTATCCACAACCGGGACGCGCACGATGATGTTATCACGATACTGGAGGCATGGGTAACGGATTTACCCGACAGCCTGAAAGAACGTCCGGGCGTATTACACTCATTTAGTGCGCCGCCGGAAATCGCGGCGCGGGCGCTGGCGGCAGGGTTTTATCTGGGGTTTACTGGCCCGTTGACGTTCAAAAAAGCAGAGGATTTACGCCAGATTGCGCGTAACATTCCGCTAGAGCGAATCTTAGTAGAGACTGACGCGCCCTACCTCACACCAGAGCCGTATCGAGGCAAACGCAACGAGCCAGCTTATGTCTACTATGTGGCAGACAGGCTGGCCGCACTCCACGCCATGACAACGGAGCAGATGGCGGACATCACCACACAAAATGCCAGGCGCTTGTTCAGGCTATAAGCGGGGTTTTTATGCAGTTCACACACGAGATTCAACGGTTGGTCGTCGGCACGTTAGTGGCATTTGCGCTAGTGGCGCTTGTCTCTACCTATTGGGTGATCACAGGTGAGCGTGTGCTGACACGCGATGATAACCCCCGCCTCGTGGAAAACACGCTTCGCATCCAGCGCGGCGGCCTGTTTGACCGACACGACACCCCTTTAGTGCAGAACAACATCGCGGCAAATGGCAGAACAACACGCACCTATCTGCACCCCGCCATGAACAGTGCCTTAGGCTATTACAGCTTGCGTTACGGTGAAGGCGGCGCGGAAGCGGCTTTTAACAATCTGCTGACAGGAGATAGTGCTATCACGGACTTAACCACATGGTTCGAGCGTGAGGTTCTGCATTATCCACAAACAGGCAGTGACGTTCAGCTAACGTTGGATCTGGACATCCAGCAGGTGGGCTACGATGCTTTAGCAGGCCGACGCGGTGCGCTGGTTGTGGTCAGTGTGCCGGATGGGGCAGTTAAAGCTATTATAAGTAATCCGACATTTGACCCTAATCAGTTAGATGCTGATTGGCCGACGCTGACCCAAGACACCGGTGAACCCTTCTTCAATCGTGCGCTACAGGGGCGTTATCAACCCGGAACGGGAATGTATACCCTGCTGGTATTGGCCGCCTTAATCGAGCAATTTCCGGTGGAAACCAGCTTTAATGGTGCAAGTCGTCCTATTGAGGTAGGCGGAGTCACGTTGAACTGTGTAGAGACTCCGCCTGCGGATGTACTCACCATCTTTGACGCACTGACGTTCGGGTGTCCTGCACCCTTTATGGATTTTGCGGAAACCATCGGCTTTGAGGCCATCGCGGATATGCTCCGCCTTATCCGTCCTGATACGCCGCCCACGCTCACAGGCTTCATCACGGACGCGCCCAGTACGGAGCGCATCCCAGAGCAAATCGACTTAAACTCGGCACTGGGACAGGGAGAGTTCCGCACGACACCGTTAGAGATGGCGCTGGTCATGGGTTCACTCATCAACAATGGCAATGCGCCACAGCCGTTTGCTATACAGGCCATTCGACCACCCGACGAAGCCCAATGGATTGCGGTACGTGAAGTACGCCCTACCATACCCATTACCACAGCCGATAATGCCCGACGCATGGCCGCCCTACTGCGGCAGAATGTAGCACGCGGCACATCACAAGCCGCCGCCCGTGATGAACTTGAAATCGGTGGTCAGAGCGCCGTAGCCTACACCGGAACACGGACGCATACATGGTTTATCGGCTTCATCCGGCAGGAAGCACGGCGCGGTTATGCTATCGCGCTCATCTTAGAAGATACCGAAGACCTCACATTGGCCGCCAGCATCGGCGGGGATGTTCTGCAAGCGGCGGCCAATAGCACCCCTTAGCCGAAGCTCTCGGCTGTGGGTGAAGGTGAGGGTGTGAATCCCGGCGGGAATGGTGACGGCGTTAGAGTGGGATAGTCTTCAAACTGGTCGGCAGATTGCGAATTAAGCCTGGGGTAGAACTGCAAGCCAGCCGGGATGACCGCCTCAACCCATGTCGCATTATCTTCTTCCAAAGTGACCGTCTGCCGGAAGACGACTTGCCCAAAAAATGTTGTGATAAGAATATCATACTCACCGGGACGGATGTCGCCCCGTGTGAAGTTTTCTCCCCATACATTACTCGGATTAGTCACCTCAGCGCCGTAACTATATGTTTCATAGGTTGTGCCGCCACCCGCCCGCCGAATTAAAATCGGCACTTCGGGCAAGGGGTTGCCATCGACATCACGCACAAGACCTACCAGCATCGCCGTATCTGGTTGCGGATAGAGATATAAATCCGGGTTACGAGTAGAATAGAAATCAAAACCATCATTAATACGGACTTCAAAATGCAAGTGAGCGCCCAATGCAATGCCAGTTGCGCCAACCCGCCCGATTTGCTCCCCGCGTGCGACAACCTGCCCGACTTCCACCATGTAATCTTCTAAGTGACCATACAGTGTATAGAGCATCTGGCCTTCGGGGGGGCGCGTATCGTGCTGAATAATCACCACATTTCCGTAATAATTCGGTTGTTTGCCGACAACTTCGGTTAAGTCATCCCCCGCGAAGGCTACAACCCCTGTATCGGCGGCAATGACAGGCGTAAAACGCGGGTTAAAGAATTCTACGCCGGAATGTACTTGAAACACACCGCGTTGTGTGCCGCCATAAGGGTACACACGGTCAATCAGGTCATTACCGCCGGGCGGAATAGGACGATACAAACTGTAATAATCCGTATATGGTTGGGGCGTCGGTGTAAACGTTGGTGATGGCGTGACAGTGGGGGTGGATGTCAGTGTCGGCGTCGGCGTGAGCGTTGGTGATGGCGTAACACTGGGCGTCAAAGTGAGCGTCGGTGAAGGCGTGATGGTGGGTGTCAACGTGAGTGTTAATGTCAATGTTGGCGTCAGTGTCGGCGTCAAAGTCAGTGTGGGTGTTAAAGTTAATGTCGGCGTGAGGGTTAAAGTGGGTGTGGGTGTGCGCGATGGTGGCGCGGCAGTGGCGTCACTCGTCACTACCATGACAACTTCTTCCGCAGGTAGTGTAACCGAAAGTGCCTGTACAGTCTGGCTATCACTCCTACAGGCGGAAATCATCAATACCAGAATAGGCAACCATAAGCTGATTAAAATACGTTTTTTGATATGCAAGCGACTACTCGAAAACTATTTCACGAAAATCGCCTGTCATGTTACCGATGCGGTCTTCCAATATCAACCCATGAGTTACCGACGATAGCCCTAGCGCGGCCAAAGCGGTATCAATCAACGCCCGACGCGGCATTAAGCCGACTAGCTCTGTATGAGTCACGGTTAATCCATGTAGCGCGGCTTGCGCTTGTACAGCTTGTAGAATGGTCAAAAGTCCGGTTTGCCGAAAGTCAACCACATTCATTGATACCTGTGCCTGCCCATTGACGAGCAAGCCGAGCGCCTTAAGGTGGGGCAATCCACCGCCGGATTCACGCACGGCGATAGCAATAGTCTGGGCTACATCGGCGTCATCAGTATTCAGGTAAGCATTAAATGCAATCAGTGGGCCGCGTGCGCCGATAGCAACTGCCCCTGCATTGCCCATCTGCGCCGGGCCGTAATCCGGTTGCCATGTGGCGGATTGTGTGATGGCCTGCCGCAAACCTTCATAGCGAAGACGGCGTACATCCGCTAAGTTGCGCCGTTGGGGGTTGGTGGCGGCGGCTTCGTACAGATACACCGGAAGATTCAGTTCCGAGCCTACTCGTCGACCAAGTGCCTGTGCAACAACGACACAATCCGCCATCGTTGCGCCATGTAAAGGGATGAAGGGCACAACATCCGCCGCACCAATACGCGGATGCTGGCCTAAGTGCTGGTTGAGGTTGATGTGCTGTGCGGCGGATGCGATGCCGTTAAAAGCACCCTGTGCGACAGCAGATGGTTCACCCATAAACGTGACAACCGTCCGATTGTGGTCATCATCGGAACTCACATCCAGCAGGGTGACACCGGGCACGGCGACAATCGCGGAGACAATGGCCTCAATCACATGCGTGCGGCGGCCTTCGCTAAAATTGGGGACACATTCTATCAATGGCATAGTGATTTAAACATCTTCTGTGTCGTCAAAGGTTGGCTGACTATCATTGCGGCGTGCATGACGCGGCTTTACTGTAACTTCCCGCAGATTGACCAGTTGGCGCTCTGTCAGGATTTGTCCGTTGTAGGCTTTATACATCGCTTCATTCGCCAGCTTATCCACAGCATAGCGCCACCGCCGTGTGGATGTATGCCGGAGGATAGAGCGGCAGTTGCTACAGCGTACAATATGCCGTCCCGATGGAATACCGATTGTGCGCTCTGTACGAGTTTCCACGCTGAGCTTGCCACGCTCGCAGATAGGGCACGTTTCCATCACGAAACCCGCCGCATAACGATCTATGGCAGATTGTCCGCGCAGATACAGCACAATGTAAGCGAAGACCAAAACCAACGCCACACCCCCAATAATGAGTTCTACCGGGACGCGAGTCGCTGTTGCTACACCTGGCTCGGTCACTTCCACAATAGCGGGTAAAGATGCTGTCGGCGTGGCAGAAGGCGTAACTGTTGGCGCATCGGTGGCAACAACAGCGATTGCAGGTTGTTCGGTGATTGTTGGTGTCGGCTCGTCCGTAGCGGTCGCTGTCGGTGCATCCGTCATTGTTGGAAAACTGGTTTGTGTCAGTGTCGGTGTGGCAGTGCTTGTCGGTGCTTCAGTGGACAAAGCAACAATCACTGGAATATCTGTGGATGTCTGCGTTGGCGCAAGCGTCTCTGTCGGGCTATCAGTAGCCGTTGGCTCGCTGGTCTGCGTTGGAACAGGCG
>DAIMZF010000005.1:0-56481 GCA_036734085.1 Aggregatilineales bacterium | reverse complement strand
GTCTCTGTCGGGCTATCAGTAGCCGTTGGCTCGCTGGTCTGCGTTGGAACAGGCGTCTCTGTCAGAACAGGTGTCTGTGTGGGGCTATCAGTAGCCGTTGGCTCGCTGGTCGGTGTTGGTGTTGGCTGATTTGTCGCCGTCGTAGTTGGGGCATCAGTAGCCGTTGGGATAGCCATCACAGTCGCCGTCGCTGTGGCGGTCGCTGTAGCGGTAGGTGCTGGCAAATCTGTATATGTGGGCGTATCGGTTGGGTTAGGTGTATCCGTTGGCGTTTGGGTGGGTATTTCCGTCAGTGTTGATGTCTGGGTCGGCGTGTTGGTCGGCACATCGCTGGGTGTAACCGTCATCGTCGCTGTCGGGGTTGTGCTAGGCGTCATTGATGGCGTCGGTGTAGCAGTCTCGCTTGGTGTAGGTGATGGCGTCAGGTTATTGATGGGCAAAAGCGGTAAAGTGGTTAAATCCGTCACCCAGAATACCAAGCGGCGCGACACCCAGCCGAAACCGTCAAAGTCCGGGATTGGCGTTAAATCAGGTGAAATTGGCGTGGGTGCGATGTTCACAAAACGGATAAGCACCCATTCGCCTGTCTCATCAATAGCGAAAGGCTCTACGACTGCGCCAGGATTTAGCCGCCCCAGACGCGGAAACGCCGGACCTGGCCCTGTGCGTACCAGTATATTTGCCCGACTGGTCAGCACGTAGTCGCCGACTGGCGTAGGAGTCGCAAACGGGATAATGTTGGGGTCGGCAGTCGGGGGCGGCGTCGGCGTGAGTGAGTCGATGCCGAGTATTGGCAAAGCGTCCAGGTCTTCCACCCAAAAGCCCAAGTCACGGCGTATCCACCCAAAACCACCGCGATAAAGCACCAATACCCATTCGGCATCTTCGCTGATGTTAAACGGCACAAGCGGCGTCCCCTGTACTAAGGAGCCAACCGTAACAAAATCAAGGCTGGGGCCACTCCGTAAAAACGCTTCAGAGACCGTAACAATGCTTATACCGGGTGTAGGGGTTGGTTCTGCAGGGTCATCTTCCGCCTGTGCGAAGACCAGCAAACTTGCACCACCCAACATAACACCTACTAAAAACCATAGCCAACGATGTTTCAACCAGCACCCCATCCCATAGTGTGAATAAATCATGATTCAGTGATTGTGACGCAGATTAGACTTAAGCGCAACGTCGATTATGTTACACAACCAACAGTCTTCGTGATGAAGTTTACAAAAAATGTAACATTTTTGTCACGAATTGGGGACGCTAAGTTTATATCCTTGCTTTATCCATACGAATCCTGAAGGGAGAAATCCATGTTCAAAAAAACGCTACTCACGACGATTAGCCTCTTATGTTTATTGATGTTCGCCAATGTTACCCATGCCTCTGTTAATCCTGATGATTATTACGCCCGTTATAATGTCTTAAATCCTGTTTCTTGTGATGTAGATGAATTCATCTGGTATTTTGAAACGGAAAACCGCTTCCCGACAACATTTGCCTTCTACCGGGAAACAAGCATTAACGGTGTTGTTATCGACGTGTGGGATAGCCCCAACAACCCACCGTTTAATGTGAACACAACCGGAACGACAACAACCTTCGTAACGGGATATGTTATAGACGCAAATTATACCGTGCGCTTCGAGATTGATTTTTTTGTAGACGGCGTGCTGGTCGAAGCTTACTACATTGAGGGCACTTGCACGGATGGCATAGCATCGGTTATCTACGTAAATAAGATGCCCGGAGCCGATGTCATCGGAAGATTAGCGGCAGATGGCCGTGCCAACCCCCATCCCGCCGCACCGATTGCCGTGTATGTCAGCGCTAGAGGCGAGCTATCTATCCTTGTGATTAACCCCGCAAACGCACGTCAATCAACTTTAGTCGGTGATGGCGGTACAAATCCCTACACGGGCGCACGCATTCGCATCATCACCAACGACGACGGCAGTTTTACCATCTACACCAGTTATGCGGATGGCAAGCCCTATGTCATCCGCGTGAGCTCAACCGGGCAATTACTTGAGATTATCCTGTGGTAGTTTGTTTAGTTTGTTTAGTTTGTTTACAGATGTGACATGGGCGGCTAAAACCGCCCATACACACGCTTATTTACCGTGTGGTTTATTCCGGGCGGATGACAAACTGTGCCGGGTCTGCGACCAATGTATTGCCAACATACAGATAAGCCGCCCAGTTACCCGGTGTGAATTGCGTCGTAGATGATGATATAGCGATGCGAGCGCAAGCATCTGCGGAGAAACCCGGTGTGTCCCACCCTTCACGCAAGCGGACAGAGCCTTCATATTCCCATTCGATGAGTAAGCGCGTGTTGGCCGGGACGTTTTGCAAGCGCAATGTATAAAAGATGAGCGTATCGCGGTCTGCAAAGAATGTCGTGCGGGGGTTCATCACACACCCTTCATCATCCAGGATGCTCGTCAGGCCAGTAAACATGAACCTTGCATCACCTAAATTCTGCGGTGGTGGGGCGGCCAGCAACAAGCTGGATTCCAATGTCGGGAAGCCAACGACTTCTGGCGCAATAACACCCGGCCAGAAGGGGGCAATATCAGTCGCGGAATACAGATGCTCGAAGTCTGGCATGGGCACAGCGCCCACCCGCAAGACCGGTGTAGCATTAGTAATCGCCTCCACTGTTGCACCGATAACAGCATTCACATTTCGCATAGAGGCAATTTGCGTCTGATTGCCCGCAATAAACCCACTGACTTCGGCACGCTCTACCACTGCTGTTGCCTGGATGATGGCGGCCTCTGTACCAAGCACACTATCCATGCTGGAAAGCGTGGCATCTATTTCCTGCTGGTCGAGTGTGTTACACGCCGCTAATAGTCCAAAAATTAAAACCGGGAGAAGTAACCGTTTCACGTTATATCCTCAGAAATACAATACACAATCTCCTTGCATCATAGCAAAGAAACCTGTGCAAGTCAGTAGTCCGGCGCGGCAAGGATGCTTTGACACTTGCCGGGATACCTGCTTTCTGCTATCTTATAGTCACTGGAGCGCCCCCATAGCTCAGTGGATAGAGCGTTGCCCTCCGGAGGCAGAGGCCGTGGTTCGAGTCCACGTGGGGGCATCAAGGCGACTGTATAATCCAGTCGCTTTTTTATTGGGATAGTCGGGTATTGTGCCCATGATAATCAAGAACCGCAAGACGGCTCTATCCGCCGTAAGTTGGATTATACGAGTCATGGTGTTGTGGTTTATCGTTAGTCAATTAACGCCTGTTTCCTTTCGCTTGCAAGTTGACCCACCCCAAACATTGGAAACTGAAAAACCGCACCTCTGCGTACATACAGATTTAATCCACGAGGTTGACGAATGGAAAATCCAACGTTCGCTCCAACTTGTACGAGAGATGGGAGCATCAACGATTGTGGAGTTCTTCCCATGGGCGTATGTGGAAGGCACGCCGGACTCCTATGACTGGGCACAGACTGACCGCATTATCCGCCATGCCCAAAATCAGGACATACGCATCATCGCCCGTATGGGCTTAGTGCCCCAGTGGGCGCGACCGGATGACACCCCTTTAAACACACTCCCCCGCGAAGCAGACGAAGCCTTCGCGGAATTTATCCGCATCTTTGCAGAACGTTATGCAGGCATCATTGACCACATCATCATCTGGAATGAGCCTAACCTAGCATTTGAATGGGGCTTTGGCGATTTTACGCCGGAACGCTACGTTGATTTATTGCGCGTAGTTTATCCACTTGCCAAACAGGGCAATCCGGATGTTATCGTGATGGCAGGTGCGCTTGCCCCTACTTTAGAACCAGCTACAAGCGATAACGGCCTGAATGACATTCTTTACCTGGAACGCATGTATGAAGCGGGCGCGGGTGCTTACTTTGATGCGTTGGCGGTACATACTTACGGCTTTAACCAACCTACGCAAGCTGACCCCGCCTTTGATGCGCTTAACTTCCGGCGAGCAGAACAGCTACGCGCATTAATGCAGACTTACGGTGATACACAAAAATCTGTTTATATCACTGAAAGCGGCTGGAACGATAGCCCAACATGGGTTTATGGGGTGCGTCCAGCACAGCGCATCGCCCACACCTTACAAGCCTTGCGGATAGTAGAAGATGATTGGGATTGGGCGGAGGTGCTGTGTGTGTGGATTTTACGTCACCCTACGCCGCGCAATAGCTATCGTGATAACTACACACTCATCACGCCGGAATTCCGAATTCAGCCGATTTATGATGCTCTGCAAGCCTATGCACGCGGCTGGCAGGCAGACGATACCCCTTTGTGGTTGCCACCCCCAACAGAGGCGAATTAATGTTTAAAACGCCGCGCCGATGGTTGTTGAGTGTGTTATTTATTGTCGTCAGCTTGCTGATTGCGGTTCCGCAGGTGATTGACTACGCCAGGCACAACGCCCGCCAAGCCCGTGCGGAACGCGCCGAGCCTTTCCCGAATGGCGTCCTGCGTATTGGAATCAACCCGAATAACCCACCATTCGCATTTTACACGGTGGAAGGCCAGCCCATCGGCTTTGAGGTGGATTTAGCCCAAGCTCTAGCGGATGAACTAGGGCTACAAGCGGTCTTTGTGCCCATTGGCTTCGATTCATTATTTGACGCTCTTTCCGCCGGGCGGGTAGATTTTGTAATTGCCACATTGCGCCCGCAAAGTTTGTTCGGCCAGAACGCAACCGCGACGCAACCTTACTTTGATGCCGGTCTGATGCTGGTCAATACAAGCGGGTTAAAGTCTATGCATGATGTTCCTGGTCTGCGCCTGGCCTACGCCTATGGCGGCGAGGCTGACCAACAAGCACGGCGCTGGCTTCGGCGCATTCGTCCGTTTGAAGCGATGCCCTACGAAACCGCACAGGATGCGCTCGACGCGGTGCGGCTAGGACTTGCGGACGCCGCCCTAGCAGAAGCCGCTATTGTAGAAGCCTATCTGCGTGCGCATCCCATATGGACGCCGGAACGCCCGTTTGTTAACCATGTACCCTATGTTATCGCAGTGCGGAGTGGCCGCACTTCCGCTTATAATACCCTCACCCGTACACTGGAAATATTGTTTAAACAACGGATCATCGAAACGCTTATTGAACGTTGGATGTAACCCCGCTATACTGCACGCCATGACACACATCGGAATAGACGCCCGGCTAACCGCTTACCGTGTGGGGGGAATCAGCACATACACCCGCCATCTCGTAGACGCCCTTAGTCGCAGACAAACACATCACACATACACTGTTTTCCCAAGTCGCCACGAGGATCATCCGTTTACTGGCTTACCAGAGCGCCGTTTGTGGACGCCGCCCCACCATCGTCTGGAGCGTTGGACGTTGGGATTGGAAGTTAGCCGCTATCGGCTGGATGTCTGGCACAGCACGGATTTCATCCCGCCGGCATGGGGAGCGCGGCGGCATGTCATCACCGTGCATGACCTTGCGTTTCTGTTATTGCCGGAACATAAAGACCGGGACGCATCACGCTATTACAACCAGCAAATTGCATGGGCGGTACGCCGTGCCGACCACATCCTGAGCGTTAGCGAAGCCACAAAGCGTGATCTCATCACGTTGTTAAACGTCCCTGAAGATAAAATAACGGTACAGCCACACGGAGTCAGTACGCGGTTTTCCGCACAGAGCGCGTGCCCCGTGCCGGATGGCCTACCGCAAGGTTATATTCTGTTTGTCGGCACGTTGGAGCCACGCAAAAATATCGATACTTTGTTGACAGCCTACACCCTGATGAAAGACCCGCCGCCGTTGGTCTTGGCGGGTAAAATCGGCTGGTTGTTTGACGACACCTTGCGCCGCATACAGTCGTTACAAGCACAAGGCTATGGCATCATCCACCGGGATGACATCAGCGATGAGGCATTGCCGGGCTTGTATCAGGGGGCGGCGGTGGTGGTCTTGCCCTCTCATTATGAGGGTTTCGGCTTCCCAATGTTGGAAGCGATGGCGTGCGGAATCCCGGTGATTGCAAGTGATACATCCTCCTTGCCGGAAGTTGTAGGAGATGCGGGCCTACTTATCCCGGCTGACGACCCCGATGCATGGAGCACGGCCATCAGCCGGGCATTAAGCGATACTGAGTGGCGCACACAGGCTATTTTACGCGGGCTTACACAAGCGGCGCGTTTCACATGGGCGGAATCTGCACGGATTGCGGCGGATGTATACGAAAAAGTGATTAAAACATGAATATCCTGATTATCACAACAGATTTACCCTACCCGCCTGCCTCTGGGGGGGCAATTCGCGTTCATGGCATTGTGGAGGGCTTGCGACAAGCCGGACACCGCATCACGTTGGTATGCTTCCATGAAGGCCCACTGCCCGATATACCACAAGGTGTTCATATGCAGACGACGCACCCTCCCCGCCGGAGCAAATTGCAACGCCTGCGGCATCTGCTGACGACGCGCCAGCCGGACATCGCACAACGATTCAGCAGTCCAGCGTTAGATGCTATCCTGCGGGAGAGACTACAAGCGGAAACATTCGACGTGGTGCAATTTGAAGGCATTGAGTCGGTGTGCTTCCAGCCGCTTGTGGCAACACTGCAACCATCAGCAAAGCGCGTGTTTGACACATTTAATGCGGAATATAAGCTACAGCACACTATTTTTAACATTGACCGCCAAAAGCCGTCACGCTGGTTAACCGCGCTCTATTCGTTTTTGCAGATTGGGCGCATCCAGCGTTATGAGCGTTCTATGTGCCAACTTGCAGATGCGGTTATCGCTGTATCGGACGAAGACGCGGCGCTATTGCGCGACTTCCGCACGGATAGAAACGTAACCGTTGTGCCCAATGGCATCTGGACGGGACGCTATAGAGAATCTGTGGAAAATCCTTTTAAAGATATTCACGGGCGAAACATCGTCTTCACAGGCAAGATGGACTATCGACCCAACGTAGACGCGATGCTATGGTTCACAGAGGCAATCCTGCCACAACTGGATAACGTACATCTGACTATCGTCGGCCAACAGCCGCACGCTCGTTTAGCCCATCTGCAAAACTTACCCAACGTCACTATTACAGGACGTGTAGAGTCGGTTTTGCCGTATCTGCATCATACTGCGGTGTATATCGCGCCATTACGCATGGGAAGCGGCACACGCCTGAAGTTATTAGAGGCGATGGCGTGTGGCTGTGCTATTGTCGCAACAGAGACAGCCGCTTCCGGGCTAAGTGAAGACGCACGCGGTGCAATGATGATTACGGAAAATGCAGAAGCATTCGCGCAGAATATTCACACATTGCTTAATGACCAGCATCAGCGCCAAATATTAGGCGAGAAAGCGCACATCTGCGTAGAATCTACTTATGACTGGTCAGTGTTGATTACGCGCTTGCTGGCGGTTTATCAAGGCATGGGGAAAACACCTTATGGATAGGGAAACACTGGTCATCCGTAATCGAGCGATGACGGAAGCCTATCATGTGACGCCTGCAAAACATCATGTGCGCCGTGTTATGCTTAAGTTAATCTCGCTATTGCCTATTACACCGCTACGCCCTTCCGACCATGAGCGAATCCTGCTTATCCGCCCTGACCATCTGGGCGATATATTGCTGGCAACACCGGCGTTCGACGCACTACGGCGGGCATTGCCTCATGCGGAATTGCACGCGCTCGTCGGCCCATGGTCAGCGCCTGTGCTGGCAACCAATGACAACCTAGATAATGTACTCACGATGGATTTTCCGGGCTTTAACCGTGCAGGAAACTCCAGCCTGCGCTCCCCGTATGATTTAGCCGTGCGAACATCACGGCAGTTACGGCGTATTGGCTATACCCACGCGGTCATCATGCGGCCTGACCATTGGTGGGGTGCGATGGTCGCATTTCTGGCTGGAATTCCGGTACGCATCGGCTATGACCTGGATGATGTTTCGCCCTTCCTGACAAGCCGTATGGGTTTTCATCGTGAACACGCCGTTATGCAGAACGTTAACTTACTGACACGCTGGTTAGGGACTGTGCAACCGGAAGATGTGACCTACCACTACGCAGTTAGCGCGGCAGATTTAGACGACATCCACGCCTATCTGCAAGCATTCGGCATCCCGCCAGCAGGCCGTTATTTCTGTATTCATCCCGGTAGCGGGACAACCGCCAAACAATGGGTAACGGAGCATTGGGCAACCGTGGCGGATACACTGAGTGAACAATTAGATGCTGTCCCAATCTTCACAGGTGGCGACCATGAACGTCCACTTGTGAATGCCATCACAGAAGTGATGCAGACACCCGCCTATGTCGCTGTGGGGGATACGGATGTCGGACGATTAGCGGCGCTATTTACGCAGGCATTGGTTGTGCTAGGTACGGATAGCGGCCCTTTGCATCTGGCCGCCGCCGTACAAGCCCCAACCGTCGCTTTATTCGGCCCAGCAGACCCGCAGGAATTCGCCCAATGGGGGCCACGCGACAAGCACGCCATCCTGACAACTGACATCGGTTGTCGGCCCTGCCGCGTGCTGGATTGGAGCGGGGATGACCTGCTACATCATCCGTGTGTGCGCGAAATAAGCATCGGGCGTGTGCTGGAAGCCGCCCGGCGTGTTGTGCAGGCAGAATGATTGATTAGCCTACCGCGCATGAGGTGTATTTAATCCGGTATGACAACATCCAGCAGGCCATCTTCCGGTGGCGGATATTGGGCATTCATCTCCTCTAGTGTTTCTACGATGCGTTGGCATATCACCAAATCCCGATACCATTTACGATTGGCAGGGATGATGTGCTAGGGCGCATAAGTTGTATTACAGCGGGTGAGGACATCCTCAAAAGCAGTCATGTAATCATCCCACCGGGCACGCACAGGTAAATCACCCATGTCGAACTTCCAATTTTTCTCGGCTACGTCAATGCGGTCTTGCAGGCGCTTTTTTTGCTCATCCTTACTGATGTGCAAGTAAAACTTGAGGATTCTTGTCCCTTCGTCAACCAGCAGGCGCTCAAAATTATTGATGTGGTCATAACGCGCCTGCCAGACTTCTTCCGGCACAAGCTGGTTTACACGCACGATGAGGACATCTTCATAATGGCTACGGTTGAAAATGCCAATCGTTCCGGTACGCGGCACTTGTTTATGCACGCGCCACAAAAAATCATGCGCCAGTTCTTCTTCTGTGGGGCGCTTAAAGGACGCAATGTGCAAGCCAAGCGGATTAACACTGCTGAACACACGGCGAATCGTGCCATCTTTGCCGCCGGTATCCATCGCCTGCAAGACAACCAATAAAGATTGTTTACCTTCCGCATACAGGCGTTCTTGCAGGTTCGCCATGCGTTCCTGTAACTGGGCTAAAATTTCCTTTGCGGCGGATTTATGATAGTCTGCATGATAATCCGAGTCGTAGTCTTTTAAGTCTACGCGCTCCCCAACAGGGGGGATAATTGGTTGTTTAGGCATGTTATTTTCTCCGTTTTTTAGGTTAAATTTGCTTCGTTGAGGGGCGTAACGGTCAACGTGCGCTCGTTGCGATACGTGACCATGCCCTGCGCCGCGCCTTTAATCTTCTTCACAAATTTGATACGCGTCACATCTACCGGGACTTTACCATCTGCCCTGCGCTTGGAATAATACGCCGCGATTCCGGCGGCTTGCTGGATGAGGTCTTCCGGGATTTGCCGTCCATCAAACTTAATAATAACATGCGCGCCGGGCACTTGCCGGGCATGGAGCCATAAATCTTCCGCGTTGGATTTTTTAAACGTGACCATTTCATTTTGACGGCTATTGCGCCCGACCCACAGCACAAAGCCATCCGGCGTGACAACACGCAACGGCCCACTGAGGCCACCGCCGCCAATGCGCTTGGCCTTTTTGCCCTGCCAATAGCCGCCCGCCTGCAACGCTTGCTGAACGTCATCAATCTCCGGCCAGTTGGTCGCTAGCTCTAAATCCATCTCTAGCTGTTCAAGATACTCTAGCTCGTTTCTGGTTTCTTCTACGAGTGTGGGCACATCTTCTAAAGCACGCTTTGCTTTGTTGTACTTGTTAAAGTAACGTTGTGCATTATCCAGTGGCGAAAGAGTCGGGTCAAGTGGAATAGTTAAGGGCGGAGCGTCCGCATCGTACTGCGCGATGAGTTCATTCTGTCCTTTTTCCAGCATATATTGATACGCCAGGATTAACTCTCCACTCTGGCGCATTAACTCCCGTTCGGCATCATCCTTCAAAGACCGTTCCAGCGAGTCTAACTTACCGCGCAGACGCGCCCGCGCTTCCGCAATCCCAGCAGAAACCGGCTTTTTGGCGTTATTGTAGGCGTCTTCCCCCACTGGCGCCCCATAATAAGCCAGCAACGCCGCATTGATTGATTCAACAGCTTGCCAGCCGTCAAGGTGAGTGACGGGGTAGACACTATAGGCGCTAACGCCCTCATCATTCTGCACGATGCCGGGTTGCCATTCCCGCCGTTTAAGCGGTTGCATCATGGTATGAAGCGCGTCATATAACGCTTCTGCATCCGCTTGTTTAGCTGATTCTTTGATGTCCCCACTCGCACGGAAGACCACCTCCCGCGCTAAAAGTGGACTAAAGCCCAGCAAATGACCAGTGAGTACCTGGAAAGTCTTCTGCTTGGCGTCCTGGGTTTGGTCGAAGAAGCCGTATAAATCCTGCACGGTGACATCAAATGGATTGCGGCGGCCTGTCATGGGTGGCGGGGCTTGATAGGCATGGGCGGGTAAGCTGAGGCGATACCGGTTATCCTCTGGCCCCACACGGCGGATGCAGTCCAGAATAATGCCATCCTGTACAACGAGCAGGTTAGCGCGGCGTTCCATCGGCTCTACGATAAGCTCAACCTCACCTTCTGGCCCATCGATATGAAAATGGACTACACGCTCCCATGCAGGTTGACTGATATGTGTAATGCGCCCGCCTTCTACATAGCGCCGCAACAGCAAGCCCACCTGCGACGGCTTTTGTGTGCCTCGTCTCAGTTTTTCCGGTGTGATGAACAGGCGCGGATAGTTGTTATCCGCACTGATGTAAAGATAGTTACGGCGGTGGCTAGCGTAAATCTCTAGTCCGATGCTGTCCGAATCGACATCAAGCGAATCCTGCACTTTACCGCCGACCATCATATCCATGTATTCATCAACAAGCGCCGAGAGTGTAAAAGCATCAAGGTACATAAATTATCTATTCACCTGCATAGCTGAGGATATAAGCCATCATATCACCTAATTCTCCAGAGGAGATAATTTCGTCATAATCACCGGGCATTGCGTTTGTCCAGCCTTCGGCCACATAGCGCCCGGGATACACAATCGCCTCATAGATGTAGGCGGCCAGGCTGAGGGGCGGACGGCGTTGTTGTCCATTAAGGGCGGTATCTGCATAAGTCGGGGCAAGGATGCCTGCCGCCGCACCCCCATGACAGACATTACAGCCGTAGTCCTCTACCAGGTCTGCGCCGCGTGTCGCACTTGCACCCGTCAATAGGAAGGCGGCGACATCTTCGTATTCCCGGATGAGTTGTGGCGTTAAGGGCGTACCGCCCTCTGTTGTTAAATCCTCAATGATGAGCGCCGGAACTTGTTCCTCAGCATCCGTTGTCGTCTCTGTCGGCAGTGCATCTACAGCAGATACACCACCCATACCACTGAGATAGGCAATGAGGTGGCCTAGCTCATCATCGGGGATTGAATCGCCATAGGTGCGCGGCATATTGTTCTGGTAGCCGGACACAACATACGCGCCGGGATGCACAATCGACTCATAGATATAGGCGGACGCCTGCATGGGTGGCCTGCGCTCACCCGCATTCGCTATAATCACGTCGATAGCAGGAGCAAGATTCTGATTGCCGTGACACAATGTACAGCCGCGTAGTTCCATAATCTCCGCCCCGCGTGCGGCATCCGCATTGACCAGCAGGGGGGTTACGATCTCCATGTACGCATCAGCAGTGAGTGAATCTTCCGCTAAACCGCCATCACTACCGGACAGTGCGACAAATTCCACAATGAAGACAAGTAGAATCACGATGAAGAAGCCACCCGCAATCACCAACGGCCAACGTGAAATCGTCTGTTTTTGTTGTTGCTCTTGTTGCACAAGATTCTCCTAAATGTAATTAAACAGAGGCGCGGCAATGAAGGTTACACGCGCCCCTATCGACCTCTGCCATTCAGTTGTTGATTTTAGACCATAACCACGTGGTCTAAAATCTGACAAGCGTCATAACAATATCACGTCAAACATCATCGCAAGGAAAAGCAACGCGAGGTACATCGTGGAGTATTTATAAGTACGCCGGGCCATCTCCATACCGCCCTGTTGCATCAAGAGGATTGATAGGCGGATTAACCCCGCCCCTAAAACAATCGCCGCGATGATGTAAAGCCAACTGAAGACACCAAAGAAGCCCGGCAGTAGTGACACTAAAAACAACTGTGCGGAGTACAGCACAATCTGAATGTGGGTGGCTTCTTCCCCGCGTGCGGCAGGCATCATCGGCACATTGGCGGCGGTATAATCTTTGTTGACCAGCAAAGCCAGCGCCCAGCTATGGGGGGGAGTCCAGTAGAAGACAATCGCAAACAGGAGCAACGCCTGAAAAGTGATGCTGTTGGTCACCGCCGCCCACCCCACCAGTACCGGGAACGCGCCTGCGCCCCCACCAATGAGGATGTTAACAACCGTGTTGCGTTTAAGCAAAACCGTGTAGATGATGACGTAATATATCGCGCCACAGAACGCCATTAACGCGGCCAAAGGGTTGACAAACATCGTTAAAATCACCACAGACCACGCCACCAATCCCACGCCAAAGGCCAGCGCGTTAGATGGAGAAATACGGCCTGATGGAATCGGCCTGCGGGCTGTGCGTTGCATTTTGGCGTCCATGTCGCGGTCAATGTATTGGTTGATGGCACTGGAACCACCAGACGCAAAGATACCGCCAATCATCGTCATGATGACGGTGTAAAAATCCGGGCGGCCTTGTGCGGCGACAAACATCGCGGTGAGCGTAGTGAAACAAAGCAACGTCACGATGCGGAGTTTCATCAATTGCAGGTAAGCGCGGATAGTATCCGCTAGGCTCAGTTTGTAGCTGTGCCCGATTGTGGTTGCCATGTTAACTCTTTCTCATTTGCTGACGTGGCGGAACGGCTGTTGAGCGTGTCTACAGTGCATACTGCAACCAGTAATGCCCATGTGAGCGAAGCCATGCCCACGTGCGCCGCGCCCCAAAAGGCCGCCGCACTGCTAAAGACAAAGAACGCGCCGACGCCCGCCTGAGCCAAATAAACGGCAAACGCCCCCAGCGCCAACCGCCGGATTAACGTGTCATGCCGTGTTTTAAATACATAATAGACGAGCATCAACTGGACGACGCCCAAACCAATCACCGCGTAACGGTGCATCATGTGGACAGTCTCCAGCGTGCCTTGCTGAAATGGAAGTACTTGACCATTGCAAAGCGGCCAATCCGCGCAGGCTAACGTTGCGCCACTACCACGCACAAGCGCCCCCGTCAGGATAATGACCAGCGATAGTGCCGCAGTCATATAAGCAAGCACCGTCACTGTATCGCGTTCTGTAGGGGTTTGCGTGGGCTGATGCCACGCCATAATCGCGGAGACCAGCAAAGCGCCAAGTAGTAGCATCGCCGTCCCTAAGTGCATTGTCACCATTGTGGGCGGAAGGTCGAAGATGACCACGAAAGCCCCCAGACCACTCTGAAACATGAAAAGTCCGGCGGCAATAGCGGTCACAGCCAGGACACCGCGCTTCTGGTTGCGGTATGCCCGCCAAGCGACACCCAACATCGCCAAACCAAACAGGCCAATCAACGCCGCAATAAACCGGTGCGACCATTCGATGACTGCCGTAATATTATCAAGCGGTGGGATAAGACGGCCATCACACAACGGCCAGTCGTTGCCACAGCCTAAACCGGAGTCCGTCACACGGACAACTGCACCAAACACAATCAGACCGATGGTGAGTAAAACAGTCGTCAGCCCTAAATAGATGAACAAACGCGATTCTTTTTTGGTGGTTTGCATATTCATGACGATAAGACTCTAAACTAATGGGTTCGTTTGTGATATTTTACACTTTATATCCCCCACTCCGTCAAGCGGAATGGACTTAGCGAGATTGTTTTAGGCTTTTTCTTCTGCTTCTTCCGCAAGTTCCTGGGCTTTGGCGACAGTAACGCCACGATTAAGGAACCAGAACAACCCGGCCAGTGTCGCGCCGATTCCAATGATATTGACTAGAATAAAGCCAATCATCAGGAACAATTGCTCTGCTTGCCATGCTTCTGCATAATCTGTTGACGCGGCGGTATCTGATGTTTGCCGTAAAAAGGGTAAAAGTTCCCCCACCCCGCCGGTACTGCTGAGCGTCGTCATAAAACCACCCGCAATCAACAAGCCCAAAAAGAAGATTAAAAACATATATTTCTTCACTGTCTGCTCCCTATTCCCTAGCCGCGTTGAATAGGACGGATTGTACTATCTCTCACAACTACCTGCAAGATGATTACAACGCAACTACTTGACATTCCTGCTATTTTCGCGTTACCATCGTGTCAAATTGAATACATGCTAAAGACGTTGAACCAGAATAGTAACCCTAAAAACGATGTCCAGAGAGTTGCCGGTAGCTGGAAAGGCGACACAGACGCTTAGGTTGAATGGGCTGGGGAGTTGCACAGGCGAAAGGTGATGGTTATACCGATTAGCTTGTGACGGCACGCGCTCCGTTATCATGGCGCAGGGTATTTAGTCTGCATGGCTTAAGTACCTACTAAGTGCATGTGCGATGTTCGGCATCGCCATGAAACAAGGTGGCAACGCGGGATTCCCTTCTCGTCCTTGTATGGATGAAAGGGTTTTTTGTTTTTAGGGGGTAAACCAAAACTTATGATGGCGAATACAAACACAACAAACACACAGGCAACAAATCGTATCCGGTCAGACATCACACCATCGCGGGAAGAAGTGCTTGCACTCTTTGACCAAGGCGACCTTGTACCCGTTTATCGACGCTTATTGGCAGATTTAGAGACGCCTGTCTCGGTCTACATGAAGCTATCGAAGATTAGCGAAGTATCCTTTTTGCTGGAAAGTGTTGAAGGCGGGGAGCATGTCGGGCGGTATTCGTTTTTGGGTGTTAACCCCAAAGCCGTGATTCGCTTTAAAGGCCAAGAAGTTAACCATACGGCCAACGGACAAACGAGCATCAGTACGCTTAAAGACGGTGAAGACCCACTCCATGCACTTAAGGCGGAGTTGAACAAAGTCACGCCTGTTACATTGCCTAATCTACCCCGTTTAATTGGTGGTGCGGTCGGCTATGTAAGCTATGACATTGTACGTTACTTCGAGCAACTGCCAGATACTGCTACCGATGACCTTGATGTGCCGGAAGCGGCCTTCATGATACCGGATACACTGGTCATCTTCGACCATGCCAAACACGAACTCATCGTGATGGCAAACGCGCATAACCAAGGTGACCCAGACGCGGCTTACCGCGATGCTGTACGCCGCATTGACCACATCGTTACTGCACTGGGCAACCCCCTGCCCCTCCTGCAATATACAGGAGAGCCATTAAACGACCCGCTTGTATCTAATGTACCGCGTGAAGTGTATGAGGAAAACGTCCGCAAAGCGAAAGAATATATTGCCGCCGGTGACGCTTTCCAGATTGTGCTATCCCAACGGTTTACACGGCGCACCAGCGCCCACCCATTGACGATTTACCGCGCCATCCGTGCGTTAAACCCATCACCGTATATGTTTTATCTGAACTTTGGGGATGGCCTGACACTTTTAGGCGCCTCGCCAGAGATGATGGTACGGCTTGAGGACGGCGTGGCTTCTATGCGGCCCATCGCCGGGACGCGCAAACGTGGAAAAGACGAAGCAGAGGACATCGCGCTAGAAGCAGAACTGCTGGCAGACCCCAAAGAACGCGCGGAACACGTCATGCTGATTGACCTTGCTCGGAATGACATCGGTCGTGTAGCAAAATATGGCACAGTTAAAGTCAGTGATGTGATGAAAGTGGAGCGTTATTCCCATGTAATGCACATCGTTAGCCATGTAAACGGCAATGTGCGCGAAGGGATGGACGGATTCGACGTATTCCGCGCTACTTTCCCCGCAGGTACGCTGAGTGGTGCGCCGAAGGTGCGGGCCATGGAGATTATCGAAGAATTAGAGGGCGTGCGGCGTGGGGCGTATGGCGGCGCGGTGGGGTACTTCAGCTATGATGGCTCGATGGATACCTGCATTACCATCCGCGCCTTGCTCATCAACGATGGGCGGGTGTATCTGCAAGCAGGCGCGGGTATCGTAGCAGATAGCAACCCAGCAAATGAATATGAGGAATGTGTCAACAAAGCGAAGGCCGTTGCCCTTGCCATCGAATATGCCGAACGGGGCTTAATGTAGAAATCCTTGTTTTGTATAGGCAGATATGGCAATTCTGCTCGGACGGCAATATGATTCAAAGTAGAAATTGGCGCAATCAAACACACTAAGGGAGATTAACACATGCCATTAAAACGACTGGTATTCATTCGTTCAGGCGAAACAGATTGGAACTTGAGCGGACGCTGGCAAGGTTGGGTTGCATCCCCACTCAATGAGTTAGGCCGAATTCAGATGAACCGTTTGGCGAACTTCATGCGCCATTTAGGACTTTCCGCTTTGTACAGTAGCGATAACCGCCGTGCGAGTGAAAGCGCGGAGATTTTGGCAACTAAACTCGGCTTTTTGCCCATCTACGATGAACGTTTGCGCGAGCGTTCTATTGGTCATTTTCAAGGGTTGACCGTACCCGAGATTCATGGGTGGTACGCGGATGAATACCGCGAACTCCTGCGCGACCCGGAAAATTATCAAATTCCGGGCGGCGAGTCGATGGCACAAGTTCGAGTCCGCGCTCAACAAGCCATCCACGACATTTTAAAAATATCTGACAAAGAACAAAAAACTGAACTGACTGTCGGGGTGTTATCGCACACATCCACCATGCATGTGATGTTAAAAGAACTGATTCCAGGTCTGGATTTAGCTGACACTGTATTCAGCAATTCTTCCGTGACAACCGTTGTGCGTGAGAGCGATGGTTGGCGGCTGGTGCAAGCCAATGATTTATCGCATTTGGATGGCCTGCAAAGCCGACACATGCCATCCGACGTACAAGGAGACGACACGCCATGATCTTAGTCATCGACAATTACGACAGCTTCACCTACAACCTGGTGCAACAAATGGGCGAGATGGGCGCGGATTTGCACATCGTCCGTAACGATAAAATCACGCTGAATGAAGTGCGTGCATTAAGCCCATCACACATTCTTATCTCACCTGGGCCGGGCAACCCAGATGACGGCGGTGTATCGCTGGAAATCATCCGCGAATTAGGCGCAAGCACGCCGATTCTGGGTGTGTGCCTGGGGCATCAGTGCATCGGGCAAGCATATGGCGGGATTGTGCATCGGGCTGGGCGCTTGATGCACGGCAAGACCAGCATGATTTATCACAAGCATAACCCGCTATTCACCGGGATTCCAAGTCCGTTTGAGGCGACACGTTACCACAGCCTGATTGTAGAGGAAGAAACGATGCCAGCCGAGTTAGAGGTTATCGCATTCACAGAGGAAGGAGAGATTATGGCGTTGCGGCACAAAGAACATCCGGTTGTGGGCGTGCAATTCCACCCGGAAAGCATCCTGACGACTTACGGCCCGCGCATCCTCAAGAATTTTATGGAGAATCAATTTTTAGCAGTCTAAAGATAAGGCTTTCACCTTGCGCAATCGGGGCGCGGGGTAAGCCAATGACATCTTGACCACGAAAGGCGACACATGGACATCAAACGCGCAATTGACCTCATCGGGCGCTTCGGGCATATGCAAGCAACAGAGGCCGAAGCGGTGATGAATCAAATTATGCAAGGCGAAGCCAGCGACGCGCAAATCGGCAGTTACTTGATGGGACTGCGTATGAAGGGTGAAACCCAGAGCGAAATCACCGGGAGCGCGATGGCGATGCGCGCCAATGCGGAAAAAGTGCCAACACGCTACGCCGGAGTAGATTTACTGGATACCTGCGGCACAGGCGGTGACAGAAGCGGGACATTTAACATCAGCACGACGGTTGCCTTTGTAGCGGCGGGGGCGGGTGTGCCTGTCGCCAAGCATGGCAACCGTGCCGCAAGTAGTAAATGTGGTAGCGCGGATGTACTGGCGGAACTCGGCGTTAATCTGGATTTGACACCGGAGCAAGTGGGCGCATGTGTGGATGAAGTGGGCATTGGCTTTCTGTTCGCGCAGAAGCTACACCCAGCGATGAAGTACGCGATTAAGCCACGCCGCGAGATGGGCGTCCGCACGATTTTTAATATCTTGGGGCCGTTGACGAATCCCGCCGGAGCAAGACGGCAACTAATGGGCGTGTTCGCACCGGATTTAACAGACCTCATCGCGCATGTGTTGGGCGAGCTTGGCTCAAAATCCGCGATGGTGGTGTGTGGGTATGGCGGATTAGACGAGCTAACCACCACCGGCCCCAATCAAATTAGCTATTACAATGATGGTGTGGTAACAACTTACGATTTAGACCCGCTTGATTACGGCTTTCCGGGTGCGAACATCAGCGAACTGCTGGGCGACGATGCCCCAACCAACGCCGCGATTCTGCGTGGAATTTTAAGCGGTGATGTGACCGATGCGAAGCGCGATGTTGTCCTGCTGAATGCGGGCGCGGCGCTAGTGGTTGCAGGCAAGGCCGATGACATCGCCGTTGGAATTAAACTTGCGCGTGAAGTCATTGAAACAGGTGCGGCTTTAGACAAGTTAGAAAAACTCATCACGTTTAGCCATCAAATAGCATAGACTGTGCGGAGCATAACCAAGTATGAGTTACGTCAAGACGGATACCATTTTAGACAAAATTCTCGCTAAAAAAGTTGAGGAAGTTGCGGCGAGTAAAATCAAAAATCCAATCAACCGCGTGTTGAACTTCGCTAAAGTCGCGTGTGTCCCGCGTGACTTCGCCGCCGTGTTGAATAAGCCGGAAGTCGCGCTGATTGCTGAAGTCAAAAAAGCGTCGCCTAGTAAGGGCGTGCTCATCACAGACTTTGACCCGGTGCAACTGGGCATAACTTATGCAGAAAACGGCGCATCAGCAATTAGTGTGTTGACAGATGAAGCGTTCTTCCAAGGCCACATGGACTATCTAACCAATGTGCGCGGCAGGGTCAAAGTGCCGACACTCCGCAAGGATTTTATCATTGACCCCTATCAGGTTATTGAAGCGCGTGCCGCAGATGCTGATGCGGTTCTGCTGATTGTGGCCGCGCTGGATGATGTGCAACTATCCGAACTCCACCAGACCATTACTGAAAATAACATGACGCCCTTAGTCGAAGTCCATAATGAGCAAGAACTGGAACGTGCGCTCAAAGTTCACGCACGAGTTATCGGTGTGAACAACCGTGACCTGAAGACCTTCACCGTAGACTTGACCACCACCGCCCGCATCGCGCCACTTTTGCCGCCCGATGTTATACTGGTGGCAGAAAGCGGAATCCATACTGTTGATGATGTACGGCAAATGGGTGCTTTGGGCGCTCATGCCGTGCTAGTGGGCGAAGGCTTAGTCAAATCCGCCGACATCGCGCAGGCTGTGCGAGAATTTAGCCAACAGCCACGCAATCCGCAGTCACCGCCAATCAATTAGACGAAGGCTAGGCTAATTAGGAAGGGCGCAAACATGGTGAAGGTCAAAATATGTGGTGTTACGACGTTCGATGACGCGCTGTTCGCGGCACAGGCTGGCGCGGACTTACTCGGCTTAAATTTTTACAAGAGCAGTCCGCGCTACATTACACCCGAAGACGCACAAGTGTTGTGTGATAACTTGCGGAGCGAACTAGGCGCGGAGACACCTGTTTTAGTCGGTGTGTTTGTGAATGAAGTCGTCGGGAAGATTTCCGCTATTACCAACCAGGTTGGCCTGGATGCCGCGCAACTACACGGCGACGAATCCGATAATATGTTAAAAGAACTGCGCGGCATAGCATTCAAAGCGATTCAACCGCTTAATGTGGCAATGGCACAGGACGACCTCAACTATTACGCGCCAACATTCCCACAAAACGAGCGCCTACCATCACTACTGCTAGACGCCTATCACCCCACCCTACGCGGTGGCACAGGAGAGATGACAGGCACAGAAATTATTGTGTCTGTTCGTGACCGCGTGCCGCGTCTGATGATTGCGGGCGGCCTGACGGCAGAAAATGTCGGTCAACGGGTTACGGCGATCCATGTGTGGGGGGTGGATGTAGCAAGTGGGGTGGAAAATGGCACGCCAGGCGTAAAAGATCGTTCCAAAGTACAAACGTTTATTCAAGCCGCCAAAAGTCCATAAAATTGTATTGTTAGCCTAATGAAAGTGTAAAAAACCATGACGCAAGACCCACTCTATATCGACATCCATACGGCGAATGTGCCCGACGAGCGCGGTTACTTCGGCGCATTTGGCGGGCGCTTCGTGCCGGAAACACTCGTGCCGGCGCTGAATGAGCTAGAAGTGGCTTATTTTGATGCGATGACTGACCCGGAATTCCAGAACGAATTAGCTCATCTGCAAAAGACCTTTGTCGGGCGAGAAACACCGCTAACTTATGCCAAACGCTTGAGTGAAAAACTGGGCGGGGCACAGATTTACTTAAAGCGTGAAGACCTTGCCCACACCGGCGCACACAAAATCAACAATGCACTAGGGCAAGCCCTGCTCGCCAAGCGGATGGGCAAACAACGTGTCATCGCGGAGACAGGCGCAGGCCAGCACGGGGTTGCATCCGCGACGGCGGCGGCTCTGCTGGGGTTGGATTGCCACGTATACATGGGCAGTGTAGATATTGCCCGCCAGAAGCCCAACGTATTTAGGATGCGGTTGCTTGGCTCTGAGGTTATCGCGGTCGAAAGCGGCAGTAAAACACTGAAAGATGCCATCAACGAAGCCATCCGCGACTGGGTAACAAATGTCCGTGACACATTCTACATGCTCGGCTCTGCATTAGGGCCGCACCCCTACCCGCGCATCGTGCGCGACTTCCAGAGCGTGATTGGCGTCGAGGCACGGCGGCAGATTTTGGAACAGGCCGGACGCCTGCCAGATATGTGCATGGCGTGTGTGGGCGGTGGCAGTAACGCGATTGGCCTGTTCCATGCGTTCCGCGATGACGATGACGTGGATTTAATCGGCGTGGAAGCAGGCGGCATGGGCATTGAAGGCGGTCAGCACGCGGCACGCTTTGCGGATTTAAACGTGAGTCGTCCGGGTGTGTTGCATGGTACACGCTCATTCGTCATGCAGACCAATGACGGACAAATCATGAATACACATAGCATCAGTGCCGGATTGGATTATGCTTCCATCGGCCCGGAACATGCGTATCTGCGAGAGTTAGAACGCGCTTTTTACACCTATGCCACCGATGATGAAGCCTTGGCCGCCTTCCAGACATTATGCAAAACAGAGGGCATCATCCCGGCATTAGAGAGTTCGCACGCCATCGCAGAAGTCATTAAACGCGCCCCAACCATGCCAAAGGACAGCATTATTCTGGTGAACTTATCTGGACGCGGTGACAAAGACTTAGACACGGTCATTGATGTGCTTGGGGCAGAATGAATTACGAATCCACATTGACCTTGCGCGATGGGCGCACATTAGCTTATACCATTCATGGGGATGCACAGGGCAAACCCGTCTTCCTGTTTCATGGCAACCCTGGCTCACGGTATACCCGCCACCCGGATGAAACCATTGCAGTAAGGTTGGGTGCGAAAATTATCACCGCAGATAGACCCGGCTACGGCTTGTCTGACTTTAAACCTAAGCGCAAATTGCTGGACATGGCGGACGACATCGCACAGTTAGCAGACGCTTTAAAGATTGATCGCTTCGCACTGCTTGGGCTGTCCGCCGGAGCGCCTTATGTCGCGGCAACGGCCTATGCCCTGCGGGATCGGGTGACCGTCGGCGCGATGGTCAGCGGCCCTGCCCCTTTTGACCGTCCCGGCGCGTTACAAGATGTGGCGAATGACTACAGAGTCGCTTATGGTGTTGCCAAATGGCCGACATGGGCGCTTAAGTCGTTGATGTCCGCACAGATGCGTTCCGAGTCACTCAGCCCGGATAAATCATGGGCGCAAGTGGTGGCGCGTGCTAGTGAATATGACCAGATGATACTATCGCACCCGCCCTATGCAGAACAAGTTCGCAGTTGGCGCACGGAGGCGATCCGGCAGGGGGTGCGTGGATGGGTGCAGGAAGCAAAATTACTGGTCAAAAAGTGGGGTGTGCCTTTGCACGCTATCCCGGCGATGATTCATCTGTGGTATTGGCAATACGATACACTGGTTCCACATCAGATGGGACGCTACCTGGAAGAAACATTGCCCAACGCGATGCCACACTTTATGCCCAAAGGCGGACACTTCTCGTTTTTTGAGCATTGGGAAGACATTCTGCAAGCACTGGTGGAGGGGTGAGTCCACAGATTGTAAAAAGATTGACGATATTGGCAAATGGTTACAGTAATCTTACGCCATCACGGTTACAATATAAGGATGCGGGGCAGACCGCATAGACAGAAAGGATGATGGCAATATGAGCGACGATATTACCGTAATGGACCTCAACGCAACGGAGGACGCTTCCATGATGTTTGCAAACGTCTTCGATGAATTACAGAAGCAAATGGCGATTATCCAAATCGCGCTAGAATTCATCGAAGAAACGGGACGTGGAAGCTGGATTGAAGCCGTGCGCGACGATGTCGAGATGCTCCAGCTACAACTAACCGAGTCGGCGGCAGTCACAGCCGACATCAGCGACTATCTATTCGATATGGTCAGCGCTTTTAGGGGCGATAACGAATATGTTGACGGTGACGACTTAGGCGACGACTTAGAGGACTACGAGTAGTGACAGTGAAGCAAGGAATTTCTGCAATCGCGGCGATGTTTGCCGCCACACAAGAGGAGGGCAGGGCGGCGTTCCTGCCCTTCTTCCCTATCGGCTACCCAACCTATGAAGATTCCGTTGAAGCTATTGTAAGAATGGCGGCGGCAGGCGCTGATGGGTTTGAGATTGGTGTTCCTTTTAGTGACCCATTGGCCGACGGCCCAATCATCCAGGAGGCAACCCAAGTTGCATTAGAAAACGGTGTGACTATTCAGCACGCGCTATCCGCCGTGCGGACAGTGCGCAAGCGCGGCGTCACACAACCCATTTTTATATTCAGCTACCTTAATCCTTTGATAAATTACGGCACAGAACAAATTGTACAGGATGCCAAAGCCGCCGGTGCAGACGGCTTCATTATTCCGGATTTACCGCCGGAAGAAGCGCATTTATTCCAGAAATGCCACGAAGAAGACATGGCCTTAGTCTTCTTTTTAGCGCCGACTAGCGATACCCGCCGGGTTGAACTGGTCGCGCAACAAACAACAGGTTTCATCTATGTGGTCTCCTTGACTGGAACCACCGGAACACGGCAGGCGCTCCCTGAAGATTTACAGGAATTCATCGCCCGCCTACGCGCCCAAACAGATGCGCCGCTTGTCTTGGGATTCGGCATCAGCACACCGGAGCACGCCCGTATGATGAACGGCCTTGTTAACGGATTTATTGTGGGTAGTGCGCTGGTGCGTGCCGCCAAAACAGAGGGCGTAGACGGGGTGCATCAACTGACCCAAAGGCTACGGGATGCGTTAGATTGATGTCTGAGCAAGCAGAGTTTAATCAAGCTGTCGATACACTTATCAACCGCATGAACAACGTCACACCGATGACTTTTGATGACTTACGCGATGTCGCCGGACTCGTGGTACAGGCGGGTGAATTCGTGGATGACGAAACACGGAGTCAGGGCGTTGGTCGGATGGTGGATACGATTTTAGCGGCTCCTACCATGCGTTCAGCGATGGTAGCGATTGCGTGCGGCGCATTGGTAGAGCAAGGGGCACATCCTTATATCGCCATCCATGCGATTATTACACGACTAGGGGAAGCACTAGGCCACGCGGCACAGTTCGCGCAGGCCTGTATTGACCGTGCCCAGACAGACAATGTTCCGCCGGAAGAAGCCATTGACCGTTACGGGCAGGCACTATCCCGCACGATGAGCGCCCAGGCAAATGCTTATTCCGCAATGGAGCTTTTCTGCCGTCCGGCAGTTGCGATGATTTCCCGCAGTAAACGCGCCCGCCGTGCGGCCAATGATGAAGGCCGGATGGCCTCCCGTCTGCGGCGCTTCCCGGTGCATCATGATATGTTGCATTGGCTGGCGCAACTGTTGGCAGTCGTGGATGATGAAGAAATTATCGTATTACACCCGGAATATCAACTGGGGTATCGGGTGCAGATTGAGGGCATAGCGGGCAATCATCAACTGTTTGTCCTGCTGGAAGACGCGCTAATAGGTGACGAAACGCAGGGTTGGCTACCCGGCGAAAAGCCGCGTCCGCAGGTGGTCGCCGCCGCCACACAGTATAATCAATATAACCATAGCACGCCGTATATGTTCGGCTTTCATTATGCCAGTTGGCAATCCCTTAACCCGGAAGGCTACCTCAACATCGGAGACAATGCGGAACAATGGCTCTGGGCGGAAGGCATCCCGGCGGATATTCCTAAATTTGAAGATGTGCGTGTCATCTTATTAGGGCCAACACCCTACACTCGTACATTCGGCATTAACGCGATTTTTGAAGGTTTGGAGCCGAACTTACAGGTACTAGAGCAGTTATCTGCCGAAGCTGTTAAACTGTGGTTGCATCGCTTGATGAATTGATACTTTTGTGAGGAGTATTGTTCGACCATGAAAAAAAGCACCCGCATTCTTATTTCTGGAACGATACTGACGGTCATCATTATTTTGGTCTTCTTCTTCCTTACCCGCGATGAAGTCAACGCACCGACAATATCATCTCAAACGTTAACTGTATTTGCGGCGGCATCACTCACTGATGCATTTATGGAGATGAGCGCGGCGTTTGAGGCCGCTAACCCTGGCTGGGAGGTACGCTTGAACTTTGGCAGTTCTGCGGCGCTTGCTACGCAACTGGCAGAAGGCGCCCCTGCAGATGTTTTCGCAAGTGCCAATAATGCACAAATGCAAGTCGCACAGAATGCTGGACGAATCACCGACCCTGTGACAACCTTCACGGCCAATGAGTTGGTGGTCATCGTCCATAACACAGTTTCGGACTCTATTATCACCCTTTCTGATTTAACTAACGACAACATTGCTCTTGTACTGGCCGCACCCGGTGTGCCAATCCGTGAATATAGCGAGACTGTACTGGAACTGATGTCCGCAACAGATGAATATGGCGCAGATTATGGTGAGCGTGTGCTGGCAAATTTGGTCAGCAATGAAACCGATGTACGTCAGGTAACAACTAAAGTTTCATTAGGTGAGGCAGATGCGGGAATGGTCTACAGTTCCGACGTAACACCAGACATCGCACCGAATGTGTCTGTTATTCCCATCCCAGCGGCGTTCAACGTGCTGGCGACCTACCCTATTGCCATAACGGATACCGCCAACGAGGAACTGTCTCGTGCATTTGTAGACTTTGTGCTATCAGAAGCAGGTCAGGACATTTTGACCAGATGGGGCTTCCTCCGTGCGGATGCGCTCGCTACTGAGATGGAATAACCCGTCACACAATCTCACACCTACACCCTCCAACTCACAAACACTCATTCATATTATGGGGCAAACACTGTTTGTACTGTTGGGCGGAGTAGGTGCGCTCTTTCTGGCGCTCCCGTTGGTGGGCTTGCTTTTGCGGGCGCTTCGTCAGAATGCATGGCAGGCACTCTCGGCAGATGCAGTTATGACAGCGATTCAGTTGAGCGCCATCACAACATTGTCATCTGTTTCGTTTACGCTTATCTTTGGCACACCGTTGGCGTATCTGCTGGCACGCGGAAAGTTCCCATTTAAGCGCCTGGTCAATGTGATTGTAGAGTTACCTATTGTGCTACCGCCAGCAGTCGCCGGGTTAGCTTTGTTGAGCGTATTTGGGCGACGCGGAATTTTTTCTCACACACTGGATTCGCTGAATTTAACAATCGCGTTTACAGGGGTCGCCGTAGTCATCGCGCAGACATTCGTCGCCGCACCTTTTTTTATTCGTGCGGCAAGTGTAGGCTTTGCCAGCATCCCACGAGAGATAGAAGACGCGGCGCGGGTGGATGGCGCAAGCGAGGCGGCATTATTCTGGTTTATTACACTGCCATTGGCCGGGCGGTCATTGGGAGCAGGATTAGTGCTTAGCTGGGCACGCGCTATGGGCGAGTTCGGCGCGACAATTATGTTTGCAGGCAGTTTACAGGGCATCACACAGACCATGCCATTATTTATCTATGAGACATTTAACCGGGATGTAGACGCCGCCATCGCCGCCGGGCTAATCCTGGTGGGGGTTGCACTCGTCGCGTTGATGCTTTCCGCATGGTTACGCCCACATGAAGACGCACAATAGAGGGGGTTCAATCCATTATGGCGCTATCTAATCGAGACATTGCAGACATCTTCGAGACCATCAGCGATATGTTGCAACTCAAGGGAGAAAATCTACACCGTTACTTGTCTTACCGCCGCGCCGGAGAGACCATCCGCGAATTGCCGCGTGATTTGCGTGCTATCGCCGCAGAAGATGGCCTGACCGACATCGACAACATTGGCAAGACGTTGGCGGAAAAAATTATCGAAATGCTGGAAACAGACCAACTGGAATTTTACGAAAAACTCAAGGCAGAAGTGCCCATCGGGGTGATTGCAGTCATGCGCTTAAATGGCGTCGGGCCAAAGAAGGCCAAGCTGTTCTGGGATGAACTGGACATCACCACAATTGAGGCATTACAAACCGCCGCCCAAGCCGGGAAGCTGGCTGGATTAAAAGGCATGGGGGCAAAGTCTGAGCAGAAGGTATTAGAAGCAATCGAGGCCAGCACCCGACAGACCGGGCGTATGCCGTTGGGTAAAGCACTCCCTGCCGCGCAAAAAATTGCGGCGATGCTGAACGACATCGATACAGTCCTACGGGTAGAAATTGCAGGCAGCATCCGCCGCGCCCGCCCGACAATTGGCGATGTTGATATTCTGGTAGCGGTAGCGGAGATGGCACACAGCGCGGAAATTATGCAGGCGTTTGTCAGCATGGAAAACGTCGCGCGGATTTTGGGACAAGGCGAGACAAAATCCAGCGTTGAGTTATTAAGCGGGCTTCAGGTCGATGTACGTGTATTGACACAAGAAAAATGGGGCACGGCACTACAATATTTCACAGGGAGCCAAGCGCATAACGTCAAAGTCCGGCAGATTGCACTCAGCAAGGGTTACAGTCTCAACGAACATGCGCTTAGCCCGGTAGACGCACAGGGCGACATCCTCCCTGATGCCGACAAGACCCTGTGTGACACGGAAGAAGCGGTGTATGAGGCACTCGGCCTACGCTGGATTGCGCCAGAATTACGTGAAGATAGTGGTGAAATTGAAGCGGCGCAGGCGGATAAACTCCCCAAACTTATCACGCTGGAAGACATGCGCGCTGATTTACATATGCACACGACGTATAGCGATGGCATCGCTAGTGTGCTGGAAATGGCAGAGGCGGCCAGCGCACGGGGACGAGAATATATCGTCATCACCGACCATTCGCGCAGTCTGGGTATCGCCAACGGCCTCAGCATCGAGCGATTGATGCAACTCGGTGAAGAAATCCGGGCGGTTAACGCACAGCTTGATGGTAAAATCCGCGTGTTTTGGGGCACAGAGATGGACATTAATGCTGATGGTTCGCTGGATTACCCCGATGATGTGCTGGCACAGTTGGATTTTGTCATCGCATCGTTGCATACATCGCTCCGGCAAGGGCGGGAACAAATCACCGAGCGCCTGCTCAACGCGATTCGTAACCCGCACGTAGACCTCATCGGCCATCCCCGCGCCCAACTCATCAGCGAACGCGAACCCGTCGATGCGGATATGGACGCGGTGTTGCAAGCCGCACTGGAACACAAAACAGTGCTAGAGATTAATGCCAATCCCTCACGGCTTGACCTTGAAGCCGCTTACGCGCGACGGGCGGTGGATATGGGTATTCTGCTGGCGATTAATACCGACGCCCATATGCCCGAACATATGGATTTGATGCATTACGGCATCCTGACGGCACGGCGCGGATGGGTACAGGCAGAGTCGGTCATCAACACATGGCCGCTTGACAAGTTCACAGCGTGGCTTAAAAGCCGGTAAAACGTATGGGTAGATGTGCGGTGATGTGGCATAATAAACACAGAACAGACACACACAGACACGCTAAATGTGATGAAGCAAGATGACAAATCGACCACCTAATAACATTCCCGACCCTAAGCGTCCTCCACGCCATGACCCGCGTACAGGGGAAATTCCGCCTGTTAAGCGCGTGCGGCCAGAACGTGAAGCCCCGCCTACACCCCCTGCCAGACAAGGCAGGGCGCGACAACGCCGGGATAGCGGGCTGTATCTGCCGTTATGGTCAATTATGCTGATGTTATTGCTGGTGTTTGGCCTGACGGCGGGCATCGTTGCGCTGGCCTTGAACATGGGCGGGCGTCATGCACAAGGCGTCGTCAACCCACAAGGGACGCTGATTCCACCCACACAACCAGAACCTGTTCTTATCGTCAGTTCACCCATCGCCACAGAGCGCCCGGCAGACTTCCCAGCCTCCCCTGCTACGGCGACTATCCCGCCCCAGTTCGACCCCAATTTAGTGCAAGGATTATTCCAGGCGCCGCCAGATTTTCGGTTATCCGGCCCAATATTGCCGACCTTAGTGCTGACACCGACTCCGGTGGCGCTGGTCATCGGCGCAACGGTGATTGTCACTGATGTGGGCGACCAAGAACTCAACATCCGGGATGCGGCGGGCATCTTCGGCACGAATATTGTCCTGCGTGCGCCACAAGGCCAGCAGTTCATCGTCATCGGTGGGCCGGAACAGCAAGACAATCTCACATGGTGGCAAATTCAAGACTCGGCAAATCCCGCACGGAGCGGCTGGGCATCGGCACAATACCTGCGTGCTATCCCAGCAGAACAGCCCTAATATACGCGCAATAGCAAGCCTTTAAGGTATTCACCTTCCGGGAATGTAAGGGCAATGGGGTGGTCATCCGACGCGGATAGCCGCCCGACAATCTGTGCCTGTCTGCCACTATCTACCAACGCGCCGAACACAATCTTCTGGAACAAATCCGGCGAGATAGCGCCTGAACAGGAATAAGTCATCAGATAACCGCCCGGTTTGACAAGCGCGAAGGCATTCATGTTGATGTCTTTATAGCCGCGTGCGGCACTATCTACCTGATTTTTACCGTTGGCGAACTTGGGCGGATCCAGCACAATCACATCATAGCTCATGTCGGCATCGGCCATATCACGCAGATATTCAAAGACATCCGCTTGCAGATGTTCCGCACGTTCCGCAGTAAACCCATTAAGTGCTACATTTGCTTCACCCAGTTCCAGTGCATCCAACGACGCATCAACGTTTGTGATTTCAACGTCGGGCAAGGTCAGCGCGTGCAGGCCAAAGCCGCCTGTATAGCTGAACAGGTTCAGCACATGCGCTTTGCCGCCCATCTCCACACGGATTAAATCCGTCAGTTGTGCCCGGTTGCGTGCCTGGTCTAAGTAGAATCCGGTTTTGTGACCGTTGTAGACATCCACACTAATTTTAACGTTGTTCGCCTCTGTGATGATGATTTGTTCCGGCGGCTCTTTGCCCCAGATATGTGCATTGCGGATGCCAAGTCCTTCTTTTCTACGGGAGTCGGCGTCACTTCGTTCGTAGATGCCATCAATATCAAGCTGTGTAGCCAGAATATCTGCGATGAGATGCTTATGGCGGTCAATACCTAGCGTCAGGGCTTGCAGGACGAGAAAGCGGTCATAACGGTCTACGATAAGACCCGGCAGATAGTCACTTTCCGCATGAACAACACGATAGCCAATACCAGTTTGACGGTTGTAAGCGGCACGGGCGGTCACTGCTTGCTGAAGCATCTTACGCCACCAGTCATCGTTGATGGGTTCGTCATCCCATGTGAGGATACGCGCTTGAATCTGTGATGAGGGATTCCAGTAAGCACGCGCCAAAAAACGCCCATCGTGGGCGCGAATGTCGATGATGTCGCCGGGTTGCGGATTGCCCTCTATGGACTTCACCCCGCCGGAAAATATCCATGGATGGCCGTTTAGCACAGGTTTTTCGCGGCCTTGCTTAAGGTATAAACGCGGTAATGTCATCGTGTTGCCCGGATGCTACCACCGGGCTGGTCGCCTGCATTGGTTATGAGTATGAGTTGTAAATCCATGATATATATTCCTATTCTAGTTCTAGCCGGAAGCGCGTTTCGCCAATACCTACGATGTCCCCTTGTGTCATGATGATTGGCTCGCGCACAGGCAGATTATTCAGCGTCGTCCCGTTGCGGCTATGACGGTCTTCCAGCCACCACTGGCCGTCACGCAGATAAACACGGGCGTGCTCGCTACTGGCAAATGTATCATCAATCGGGACGGTGTTTGACTGCGCCCGACCAAATGTGGTTAGTGGCAATAACGGGAATACCTCCCCTGTGGTGATGTATTGGTCGTCCGCCTCTACCAACGCGACCAGACGACCATAACTGCGCCGCGCCGCATCCAACCGTTGGACGGTAGCACGATGTTCACGCCAGATGATGAAAAAGATAAGCCCCAAAATTAGCAACAAGGCCAAAGCGGAGATAACACGCAGTATCAACAAAAAAATAGCGACACTCACAGGGGTTGCTCCATTGTTGGGCTAATAAGGGTTCAGTGGGACTGTGCCGTCTTCTACCTCATCCGCATTCGGGTCATCGGCAGGCTCTATCATATATACAGCTTGTGCATTGCCTAGCTGTATCACATCACCGGATTTAAGGCGATGCTCGCGGATTTGCACCCCATTCACCAATGTGCCGCTTTTGCTTTGAGCATTAAAGATGAGATGTTCGCCAGAGCGAAAGCGCACCTGGGCATGATGGCGCGAAACAGTCAGGTCATTGATGATGATATGGTTATCCTGATGCCGTCCGATGTTCATTACGTCGTTATCAAGCTGGACGATAGCTTCGTTGTTAATCACCAGATAAGCCCGAATTGTACGGTCATGTTTAGGGATTTTAACAGGAGTCATCGCGGCGGTACTGCTGGCGCTTCGGCTGTTGGTGTGTGCGGCATGGATGCTAAAGCGCCCGGAAGTAAGCATTGCATCCGCCAGTAAGCGCACCTGCGGCGGGTTAAGCAAGCGATACCCAGCGCCGGATGCTAACTCGGCCAGGTGCAAAGTCAGCATCGTGGTCAGCGTGGGATGTTTGCTAATCAACGCACGGTGCACGTCCGGGCTAAGTGTGATGAGGTACTCATCCGGCGCGATTCGTCGTCTATCGCCCCGTTGCGGTGGCAGGATGTTATTCTCCATTGCCCGCGCTAATTGGAGTGCGATGTCTTGTGTGCGTATTTTGTTCCCAAATAGTGTGGCAAAGGTGCCCTCAATGAGTTCCGCTAATTGGTTTTCCAGTTGGGTGATATGTTGGCGCTTCATCATAGCAAGGCATTATAGACAACTGCGCGATAATGGGCAACAGCGCGGCGGATAGCGTCAGCTAAACGTGGGGGAAAATCCCCTTGCAACAGGGTTACAAGGGGATAAAGTTTTGATTGAATGTTAACTTTACCGTTGGCGGAAGTTGAAGCCCGGCTCTTGGGGCACAACATCCGGCCAGAAGTTTGACGTTGACACTGTGTTTTCTTCTGAGTTACGGTATTCGCGCAACCAGTCAGCGAAGCCTTCCAGCAAGATACTATCCACTTCGTTATCTTCGATGTCCCGTTCTTCACGGTCGCGCACTTGGATGATGTGGAAGCCAAAGTCGCTTTGTACTGGCTCTGCACTCACCACGCCGATTTCCTGATCGCGCACAGCTTCGCGGAAACCTTCCACATAGTTGAAGGTGTTCGCCCAACCTAACTCACCACCGTTGCTACCAGACCCGGTATCTTCCGAACTGATACGCGCAATAGCGGCAAAGGATTCACCGGCATTGATCGCGTCGATGATGTCCCGCGCTTCGCCTTCTTCACTAACGAGAATATGACGCGCGTTCACCCAAATTGCCACTTCCGGCACATCCAGCACTTCCCGTGCCAGCTTGTTACGCAATACTCGCACACGGAAAATTTCGCGGATGTCGCCCCTACTCACGCCTGCATCACGCCCGACATTCCGATAAAACCCGGCCACAACATCGTTAATCTGCTGTTGGCGCTCTGCAGAACTGGGAACGTCCGTCGGTGTAGCAGAAGGAAATGGCGTTGTTGTCGGCGTAGCGGTTGTGTCCGACTCTGGCGTTTGGGTTGGCTCTGGCGATGGCGTAGGCGATACCAACGGAGTCGGGGTTACTGTCGGCTCATCGGTGGCTTGAGCGGAGTCTTCGTCATCATCTTCTTCACCCACGATGAACGGGTCGAAGCTGTCGAATTCCCCAATTTCTAAAAACCGCTCGATTTCACGGTCAATTTCTTCGTCAGTCACCGTCAGCCCAAGCCGATTAGCTTCTTGCAGAATCAACCGATCGTCAATCATGCTGTTCAATACACGCAAGCCCAGCCGGTCGGACGCGCCCAAGTCATCCACCAATTGCCGGAAAGCTGGGTCGAATTGATACAGTTGGTTAATGGCATCGTTCGGGTCAACAACCAACCCGAAGTTAAGCAACGGGCTGGCCGCCGTGCTGATTTGCTCGTTAATAAGCGCCCGTTCAATACGTACACGCTTTTGGAAATCCGCGACGGAGATACCCTGCCCGTTAACAGATGCAACATTACGGCGGGGGTTAATGACCTGGTCAACGACAAACACCACGCCGATTAAGATTGCGATGGCGGCCAATAACACCGTTGACCAAAACAAGATTACCCGCAAGGTCTCTTGTTCTTGTTCCCTGCGCGATTTTTGCTCGCGCACTGGGGGTGTGGTCGTCCGTGCCTTGCCACCCGGCGCGGGGGCGTTGGTTGCTTCTGTTTCCGGCTGTTGCACGGCGCGCTGTTTTGGCAGGCCGGTAGATTGGCGTTTTTTTGCCATGTGATTCATCTCCTCAGTAGGCGCGGCGATGGCGTCGCCGTTATCATCTCACAGGGAAAGGCGAAAAACACAAGGAAGTGTTAATCACCCGAGTCAACAAATGGCAACAGCCCTAAGTGACGCGCACGCTTGATTTCGCGGGCGAGTTCACGTTGGCAACGGGCACAGTTCCCGGTCTGGCGGCGCGGCTTAATTTTACCGACTTCCGTCAGGTAGCGGCGCAGGGTATCCGGGTCTTTATAGTCAAAGCAACGTCCATCGGGGCAGAATACGTTACGGGAGCGCCCACGACGGCCACGCTTATCCATACCACCGCCACGCTCTCCGCGATCGCCTCTATCCCCACGATCCCCTCTGTCACCGCGATCACCCCTATCGCCACGATCGCCTCTGTCACCGCGATCGCCACGGTCTCCACGATCGCCTCTATCCCCACGATAACCGCGATCTGGACGGCTTTCACGCGGGGAGTCTTTCACATCGCCTCTGTCATCGGCTTCTACATCTGCCGAAGCTCTGGTTTCTTCATTGCTCACTGGTTAAATCTCCACAAATTGGTATTGGAACGAATTAAAAGGCGTAATCGCCGCTATCGGGCATATCACCATATTCAATATCACTGTGATGTGTGCGCCGTTCGCCGAGCAAAATCATCTCATTGGCGACTAATTCTGTACGAAAGTGTTTTTTACCGCTTTCGTCTTCCCACCCCCGCGTTTGCAGGCGGCCTTCGACATAAACTTGTTGGCCTTTAGTGAGGTGGGTTTTGCAGATTTCCGCCAGGTTACCCCACGCCACAACGTTAAACCATTCGGTTTCTTCGCGGCGCTCACCTTCGGCGGAAATCCAACTGCGGCTTGTGGCTACGCTGAAGCTGGTCACCGGGCGTCCGCTCGGCGTATAACGCATCTCCGGCTCACGCCCAACATGGCCGATAATCATGACTTTATTCAGTCCGCGTGCCATCTGGCAGTTCCCCCATTAAACCACGTTAAACACAGCTTAAATTACTCATCCGCACGGATGAGCAAATGCCGCAGGACAAACGGCGCCAGACCTAGCTCGCGCTCAAGTTCTTCGTTGGCTGTGCCGTCAATATCTGCATGGAAGACAACGTAATAGGCTTCGCGTTGGCCTTCGATTTCATAGGCCAGTTTGCGCCGTCCGAAGTGATTGGTATCAATCTTCGTGACCGTGCCTAAATCGCCTACCTCTACCCAATCCTTGACTTGTTGGATGTTTTCCCGCAGGATGTCATCGTTTTCAAGACGCAGAACAACGGTGAGTTCGTATGCTCGTTTCATCAGTTATGAAGTTCCCCTTTCCTTGGGATAGTTCCGCATCAATACGGGCGCATTGTGCGAAACGGAAAGCAGTGTGGCACAAAAGCACACACCCTTAGCTCGTTAAAATTTCAATGAAGGATGCTACATGAAGCCTTACACTTTGGCAACGGTCGATTCTGGGGCGGCAGGGGTATTTGCCTGGCTCAGCACTAACCGAGAGCTTGCCAAAGACAATGCCACAACAAGCCAGAATAATGTAATCAACGGTTGGAAATCCAGCCGGAAAAAATATAAGTCCGCAACAGCATTAATTAAAGCTGTGACCAATGCGGCATGAAAGCCTAAATGAATAGCTTCCAGTTCAGGCTCTTGCCGGGCATATCGCCAAGCCACCATACCATAAGCCAGCACACCCAGCATCAATGTGAGGAAGATAGCCACGCCCACAAGCCCGATTTGATTCGCCATAATCAAGTACATATTGGCAACGTCTGTATACAGGTCAATGTCCGGCGTCCCGGTAAAGCCTACCCCTGTTACAGGGTAACGGCTAATCAATCGGAGCGAGTCCGTCCATTCGCCAATACGCATCTGCGTGGCTAAATCTGTTGCGGTAAAGGCCTCAATGAAGCGGCTTAGATAATATTGCGACTGGGGTAACAAGAGCAATCCGCCACCCGCCAGTGCCAACACAGGCAAAAAGCGCCGATACCGCGCCAGTGTAATCACCAACAGGCCAAAGGTAAAGGCTAGCGCGGATGCGCGCGAGAACGTCAGGATGAGGGCGATTCCGATTAAGCCTAATACGCCCAAAGTCAGCCAACGGTAACGGAAGACCGGGCGCGGTGCAAAGACCTGCGGCGCGATAATCACAGCGGAGATGGCTAACATCCCGCCTAACGAATTAGGGGCTATCCATGTGCCGATGGCGCGTTCACCAAGCTCACGGTTGGATTCAATGTATTGGATTACCCCGCCAGTTGGATAGCCAAAACGTGCTAAACGGTTGAGTATAAGGTTGGCGGTTTCATCTGGAATGAAGTACAGCGCAATTGTTATCATGGCCTGTAATGCCGCGCCGATGAGGATGACCAATACCAGGCGACGCAATAGCTTACGTTCCCGCAGAATATCCACCAGGATGAACGTTAGCCCAATCGCCAGAAGCGTTTCCGCAAATTGACGCGCAATGGTGGTTGTGATGGGGGCATGACGCAGGCCAAGTGCAAAAGCTAACAACAGCCACAGCAGATAAATGAGGACAAGCATGTGTATCGGCGTAAGTTGCAGTGCCTGCCGATACTGTCGCATCCACTCTAAAAGATAAATGAGTAAGACCACGCCAATTGTCGCATCAAGCAACGTAGGCGTAAAGCCGATGTCGAACGGTACTGTACCAAATGGCAAAAGCATAAGTATGAGGATAACGCTATAGAGTGCGGCGCGTAAATCTGTCAGCAAATACAGCCCGATGAGTCCACCAACCACCCCACCGACCACAATCAGGGGGTTGATTACCGCGACAGCCACGCCTAACGCGCCCCCTATCGCGCCTATCATCACCCCGATGATTATGGCGGCAGTCCGGCGGTTGAGCGCAGTAAACCAGATTTGTAAGCCTGTTGGCGCGTTAGATAGTTGCATTATGTCCCTCACCTTAACGCACTAACCCTATCACAAAAATCAGGAGTAGCCCGGCGGAAATCATGCCCACGCCGATACTACGATTCGTCATCTCCCAGTATTCCGGCATGTAAGAAGGCGCGTTGTTATCTATAAATTTTTTAATCTGCCAGGTACGCTCTGCACTGCCTAGCACAACTATGCCGCCGATAATCAAAGCTATCATCAAAATAACCAGAAAAACAGCCATCACAACCGCCTGTGTTTAAAGATTTGCCATAGTCCGAGTATAGCCAATCCCGCCCATGTGACCAGACTCAACCCCGCCCCTACCCGGAAGGAAAGCGGGATATAGCGAAAGACGATCACATGCTCACCTGCAGGCAGAGGCACACCCACAACCGCGCCATAAGCCCGGATTGGCGTCACAGATTGGCCGTTTAAGGTCACTTGCCAGCCAGGATAATCCACATGTGCTACGGATAAAATCGCGGCTTCTGCCGTGCTAGCGGTGATTGAAAATTGCTCTGGTGTGTATTCTATGAGGATGGCCTGCGCCTCGTCCGGGCGTTGACCAGAGACTTCAAGCATAGGGTCATCTGCAAGGATGATGACTTCACGGGAGTCAAAGCGAGCATCTGCCAGCAGTTGCCGCGCAAAAGCATCACCTGTAATCACTTCATAATCATAAACAAGATGCACGAACGGGCGCGGATTTTCTAGCTGATGCAGGTAAAGCGGCATCTGAAGGAACATATTTTCCGCCACGATGCGTGAAGGCACAGCCAAAGACGGAAATTCGCTGAACACATACTTCACCGCGAACACTTCCCACGCCACCTGCACAGGCGATTCACGTTGAATAATAGCGTGTGCGCCATCCAGAAAGAGTGGACTAATGCCACGCATGTCACGCACGCCAAATAAACTTCCGGTGTTACCACCCGGCGGAATGCCAATAAAGCCATGAACAATCCCGCCATCGACGCGGAAGGCTAGTTCATCGTCATTCAAAACATGATTAACGACGGGCATAGGACGCATCACGCCCCGTCGCGCTACCGGGATTGGCTCGATAACATCGGTGCGGATATTCACAGTCAGCAATTCAAAGGCGACTAAGGCCACCAATAGCACAATGATTATGGTGTGTTTGGTCTGCAAAAAGCGCACCACCAGCCCAGACGCTACCAGGACAAAAAAGGCCGTGATAAATGCTTGCTCCAGTAAGGCCCCGTTAAAATCAGGCATGGTAGCACTGAGCAAAAAAACACCTGCGGCTACAACAGCCACAAACGCCGCATACAGACGCCACCCACGCTGAACATCCGCGTTTTGACTGATGGTAAACTCTTCGTGTAGGCGGATGACGCCGAAAGCTACCAGCACAGCGACGGCATTAACCACAATCAGTACAGCGCGCTCCTGTCCCCTGAAGAAGCTCAGTCCCGGCACAACATTGTACAGCGCATGATACATGGCGCTGTTCCCGCCCAAGCTGAGGACTAACCCCGTACCGAGTGCGCCTATCCAGAACCAGCGTTCACGGCCAGTCCGCAGAGCGCCGAGTACCGCCAGCCCCAGGCCAACCACACCCATATAAAGCGGCGACCATGTCAGGCGCGGATATAGCATCATGGTCACATCCTGAAAGAGAAAGCCGCCTGCTTTTTCGTCAAAGCCTAATCCAGTACGCATCGTCAAACTCAGATATTCCAGGCCGGGCAAAAAGTGAACTGCTGTCACACCTAATGTCACAACGCCCAACAGCCCGATGCCTAGCACACTCATACGCCAACGGTCAGGGCGCGGCCACATACGCCAAACGACATAGGCAATGGCAAGATAAGTCGCAAACCACGCCGTCTGCGGATGCCCGGCCATCCAGCTTAAGCCCAAGCCCAAGCCACCGAAGGCTAACCAAGACCAGCGTATGCGCTCATGTCGGGTTGCTTCCAGGATACCAAGCAGGACGAGTGGAATCCATACAGCCGCCTCCAGTAAAGCGACTTGCACAAGCGGATAGCTTATCATCAGTCCACCGTAGCCCGCCGTGACTGCACCCGCAAAAGCCGCCAGATGTCCCCCATGCATATGCCGTAATAAACGCCGTAAAAAGGCATATAGCACCAGTGTGTAAAACAACAGATGAAACGCAACTTCGTTTTGCAGAGTGCTGTATGTCCACGCCCCGCCTGTGAGATTGGTCAGGGCGATGGTGAGCAGGCGCGGCGGGTAAAGTGCGGCAGATTGTGTATCCGCGAGGAAGGGCAAGCCGCCATTATTGTACGGGTTCCAGAGTGGGATTTCTCCGGTCGAGAGGCGTTGATATTGATACGCGCCAAAGGTGACAAACTGACCAAAATAATCCCCTTCAATAAAAGTCGCCTGATCGTTGATATTAGGGGTAAAGATGCGCCAGAAGAAGACCAGCCATACGATAGCAAGTGCAAGGACGGCATAGGCGTCTGCACGGTTAACTTTGATGTTCAACGTATGTCCTTTTTTGTGGCGTCGATGACTTGCCGAAAGAAACGGATGTTATCCGCCGCGATGTTGTCCCACCGGAACTTGGCCGATAGCCGACGTGCGCCCGACTTCAGGCGCTTACGCAGGGCTTCATCCCGGTAAAGTTGCAGAATGCCGGGCGAGACATGCAAGAATGGTGGCGTGGAATCGCTGATGAGTTCATAACGCGCCAGGAGCATATTTTCACCGTCAACAAAAGCCGGGATTTTTACCTGTGGCTTGGTGGTGATGATGGCGCACCCATGCTGGATGGCCGCCATTAAACTGCCACGTCGGTATGATGCACCATCCGTAAACGGGAGCGAGACGCAATCACAACAGGTTAAAAATGCGCTGACGGCTTCATCATCCACGTACCCCGTCCATGTAATATATTCCGCGATGCCTAGTTCACTGATGAGTTGTTCAATCTCCTGCGCGTATGTATGGTTAGCCGGGTCACTTGTCCCGGTGCGCCCGCCAATCATCACCAGCTTAACCGGATAGCCCGCGCCGATGAGTTGCGCGGTATCTTCCAGCAGAATGTCGATGCCTTTGGTACGGTTCATAAAGCCGAAGTAAGCCACAAGGAAGTCCGCATCGGTGGCGTTGGCCTTGCTCCGCCACTCGGCCCGGTCATAATCCGCCGGGAGTGCGTTAGAGATGTTGCTACCGATAGGAATCAGCACGGTAGTTTGCAGGTCTTTCAGGCGCAGATAGTCTTCATGGTTGGTGACGATGACTCCGGCGGACTGTCGCGCAAGGTGCATTACAATCCAATCACGAGCTTTACCCGCTTTGGGGAACAGATACGGCGGCAACAAATCATGAAATGTCGTCACAACGGGCACATCACGCACAATACCAGGCAGAAAATGCACCCATGCAGACATGCCATAAGCCGCAGTCTCGAATTGCAGGTTAATCACATCAAGCGCGTTGTCCTGCGCCCACCGACGGATTTTGCCGATTGTACCGCGTCCCCAATGTCGGACAGTCGCCGTCAAGTGAATGTTCCTGTGGTCTTCGGTGGCGCGATGGTCGGCATAGATGAAGACCTGATGCCCTAAATCCGCATAGTGCCGGGCCAGGATGCGCGTGTATGCCCCTACCCCGCCCTGCATGGGGGGATATTCCCCCGCAATAATCCCTAAACGCATAGTTTATCGGGTCACTTTCAGCCCGGAGCGTAAAACCTGCCAATAAGCGCGGATGCGTTCCTGGCGGAGTGGGCGCTTGTAGCCCACAAGGGCTTTAGTGCCTTCCAGCAGAATTTGCCAGACATAATTCGCCAGCAGGAAGACGCGCAGAGTGCCCGCCGCCAACATGCCGTGATGTTTGCGAAAATAACGGAGCTTGCTCTGCTGGAAGTGGATGTGTTTACGGGCGGCCACTTGCTCCGTACTTTTGCCCCCATGATGAATAATCCGCGCTGTGCCGAGATAGACTGTACCCCACCCGGCTGATTGTGCGCGTTTGCACCAATCCACCTCTTCGGAGAACATCACAAAGCCTGTATCCAAGCCGCCAATTTGTTGATAGACCTCACGCCGCGCCATCATTGCGGAGCCTTGCACCCAATCCACAGGGGCAACTGCCGAATCCGCAATATCACGCGCATAAAAGTGATCCAGCAGACGCTTGGGCGCAAAGGGTTGTAACCATGTACTCTCAAAAAAGGCTAAGACCACTGTCGGGAAGCGCCGCCGGGTTGATTGATGTGTGCCATCCGTGTTGAGGGTGTGCGGGCCAACAATGCCAACCGTCGGGTGTTCATCCAGATAAGTGACCATCTGCTGAAGCGTGTTATCTAAGATGACGGTATCCGGATTGAGGAGAAAAAGGTGGCGCCCCTGTGCCGCCTGTAGGCCGATGTTATTTCCGCGTGTGAAGCCGACGTTCTCGGTTTGGGCTAACACCACTACATCCGGGAATTGCGCTTGTATCATGGCGGGTGTGTCGTCCGCACTTGCGGAATCCACCACGATGACTTCATAGCTTAAGTCACCCACATTCTGCTGGATACTACGCAGACAATCGCGCAGGAGGTCGCGCACATTCCAACTGACGATAATAATGGACAGGTCGATCATAGTGGGTGTTCTCCCTTGTGTATGGCCTGGCATTATAGGAAATTTACACAATAGGAGATGATTTTACCAGTGCGTCACAAATAGCGTGAGGTTTGGTTACAACTTGGTGACAAGATAAGGGCAACAACACTTCACATTGAAAGGGGTACAAACCATGAAACGCAATACACTCTTTTTACTGGTCTTCGGCCTGATGCTCCTGATGGTAACAGGGGTTGCATCCGCACAGGGGCGCGGGGACGACGACGGCAATCGGCGTCCATTCCGTGACCGGATGGATGACCGCGAAGGACTTATCACCCTGATTGAGGAAGCCACCGGCTTGACACAGCAAGAAATCCGGCAACAGTGGGCGCAGGGTCAAACACTGGAAGACATCATTGTGGCGAATGGCGGAGATATAGAGGCAATCACTGCGCAGATGTTTGGATTGTGGGAAGCACGCCTGAGTGAATTGCTCACACGTGAATTCACGCTTACTCGACCAGGCTTCTTCGGTGATGGGCAGTTGCGCGAAAGCGTGGAAGCATTGACCGGATTAACTATGTTAGAAATCAACGAGCGTGTAATGGCAGGGGAAAGCCTGTTAGAAGTGCTTGAAGATGCTGGCGTGGACGCCGAAACATTCCTGGCAGAAGTAACGGACAATGCACAAGCGCGACTTGATGAACTGGTTGCGACGGGGATTATCACGCCGGAGCAAGCCGAGTTGCGGCTAACAAACATGATGGAGCGCCTAACAGCCTGGCTGAATGGTGAGATTCTGCCAAGACGCGGACGTGGTCGTTAGTTTGTTCCTTTAAATAAAGCTAAAGCACAATTTTGGGGTATGGCGAAATCTCTGTCATACCCCTAGAATTTCGTCGGGATGGGTTGCAGAAAGACGCAATAGCAACCCCACCATGATGAAGCTCATCAGCATGGAACTCCCCCCATAGCTGATGAAGGGCAATGTAACACCTGTGAGGGGCAGAAGCCGCGTTACGCCACCCATAATTAACACACTCTGCACGCCAATCACCACGCACAACCCAACCGCCAACAATGCCTGAAACGGCCTGTGTTGGTTAATCAGCCCGATTTGCAGACCGCGCGTGACAATCACCGTAAAAACGCTGACAATGCTGATGACCCCAATCAGACCCCATTCCTCTGCGACGGCGGCATACACAAAGTCTGAATGCACAACGGGGATATAATTCGGGTAGCCCTGCGCCACACCTGTGCCAAAGACCCCGCCTGCCGCAAATGCTTGTAGACTCTGCACGATTTGATAGGCACGTCCGTCAGATTCCGGCCAAGGATTCAGCCAAATATCAATGCGGAGTTGCACAACATCAAATAAGCGATACCCTACGACAGCCGCAATCACAATCAATACAGCCCCACTCACCAAAACCAGCGAATATCCGCTTGCAGTGTAAATGAGGATAATAAATACGGCAAAAAACAGAATCGCCGTGCCTAAATCCCGTTGCCACACCAGCATCAGTACGGACAACCCCCACATCAGCAGGATTGGCCCAATAACACGTGGCGAGAATGACTGGCGATTGCCAGTGATTAACCCCTCCGCCCGGAGTGCGGGGTATTGCTCCGCAAGATAGCTGGCTAAAAAGGCTACCAGTACAACCTTTAGCGCCTCCGATGGCTGGAAGTAAACATCCCCAAAGCCGAGCCATAGCTGGGGGGCGTTGGCCTGACCGCTAGGGTTACTGCCCAACAAAATAGTACTCACCAGCAAGCCTAAGCCCAACAACAGCCACAAGTAACGGTAGATACGTAACCAACGGAGCAGGTTCGGCAAAGCAATCACCAGTATCATCGCGGCCAGCCCGACGATGAGCCATAGCGTTTGACGGTCAGCAAAGCGAGGTGCGAGTCGGTCAATGACCACCAAGCCCCAACCACTGAGTAACATCACACAAGGAAACAGCAGGCCATCACGTTGAGGCAAAAGGCGATTGAGCGCAAAGTGTCCTGTGGTCGCACCTATCACCCATACCGCAAATGCAAAAACATTCGACGGGATGCTATCCGGGCGCAAAATACCAAGCGCAACAAAGTTGACAGCGAGGAAAAGCGCAGTCAACATCAAAATGTAACGCTCTGTGCGCCATGCGGACGGCGTTTCGTCGTAGTCGTAGCGGTCGGATGCCGGATTCATAGCGTTTACAGATACCTGCCGACGATGATATTCAGGCGTTGGCGCATCTCATCGGAGATATGGCTACGCCCGGTTGTGATGGCGGCAGAGAGCGCATTGTGGCTTTCGTACTCAGCATCTACATCAATCGAAGCAACAGCCTGTGCTACCGCTTGCTGAACAACCCCGATGTTGTGTACCACAGTTTGCATCACCATATCCACCGTAACAGGTTCTTCTGTGTTGTGCCATACATCATAATCCGTAACATGCGCGATAACGCCGTAAGCGATTTCCGCTTCGCGGGCAAGGTATGCCTCCGGCGAGGTCGTCATGCCGATGATGCTACATCCCCATGTACGGAAGATATTACTCTCACCTTTGGTGCTAAAGCGCGGGCCTTCAATGGTGATAAACGTTCCGCCCTGATGGACTGTGCCGCCTGCCGTCTGTACGGACTGATACAAGATGTTGCTCAACTGTGGGCAGAACGGATCCGCAACACCTACATGGGCGACAAGACCCGTTTCAAAGAAGGTGCGGCCTCCACGCTCTGATTTTGTGTTGTCGTAAAGCTGGTCGGGGATGACGATATGGCCGGGTGCGTAATCTTCCCGCAAAGACCCGCACGCGCTCACCGAGATAATAAAGCGCACGCCGAGCGACTTTAGCGCATAGATGTTCGCACGATATGGCACGGTAGACGGGCTATACGTGTGGCCTGCACCATGCCGTGCGAGAAAAGCCACACGCTTACCGTTGAGTGTACCCAGCATGACCTCACCGGAGGGGTCGCCGAACGGGGTATCAACGGCAATGCTGGTCTTATCCTGAATGTCGGGCATGTTGTATAGCCCACTGCCGCCGATGACGGCGATTTTCACTTGTTCCTGCATCGTCTATCCTCTCTCAACATTGAATTTTACAAGGGCTAGCGCAATCACATCACAACCTGACTTATGAGATCGTTACGCTGGATGGTTGCGTTTGTGACGGTTGGCGTTCAGTTTGCATCTCGGTAATTTCCGCTTCAAGCTCCGATGTAAACAGGCGTTTGCGATAAACTACCGCGAAGCCCGCCCCCACCACCACACGAAACCACTTGTGGAAGAAACCCTGTAGCAAGGCCGCCGCCGCCGCGATACCGGGCGTTAGTTCCGGGTGATAGGGTGCGACGAGTGCCTGCAACATAGCAAAATTGGTAATTTCTGTGACGCCTGCCCCATTAGGGACGAAGCTCAACGCACCGACTGCCGAGGCCACACCGACGATAAACGCAATTTTTAAGAATAGCGTGCCGGACATCTCCAGACCAAAACCGGACATAATCAAGGCAAAGCCGATGGTACTACACCCATAAACACCCATGCCCATGATCGTCGTCGGGATGACGTGTTTTAGCAGGAATATCTCGCGGCTACTCTCGTAAAATTCTGTGAGGGGCTGGTGCAAGCGTTTAACCAATGGCAGACGTGCTATAACCTGATTCAGCATAAAATACGCCAACGGTTTAATCTGTACAGCGACGAGGCCACCCAATAGTAACGCGGAAGACGTGTACAGTATGCCCCTGCTGATGCCGTCGTAGTCGCCTAAATCCAGTGTTTGGGGCGCGATAATCAGCACAATTGTCAGCGTAACAACAACGGCTAACCCGTCCACCACGCGCTCTGCCAGCACAATAGGCGCACTACGGGCAATCGTAACGCCGGTTTTCATCTTGAGCAGAACAGATTTTAAAATCTCCGCGATTTTGCCGGGACTGACCACCATCGTAAACGACACAGCAAAGATAATGATGCTATCCATCAGGCTGATTTTGTGCCGAGCATCAATAACACCGAGATAGTAGTGCCACTCCAAAAAGCGGAAGAACCCAGCGCCTATCTGTGTGAGGCATAATACCGGAACGAGCCATAGCGGGAAAGCGCGGAGGGCATCCAGTACGCCGTCATTCGATTGGAACTGGCCGCTTGTATCGAAGATGACCAACGTTAAAATGTACATCGCAAGCACGATGATCGCACCAGTAAATAATTGCTTACGGTATTTACGCATAAACGGCCACACCTCAATAGTTTAGTCAACGACCGCGATTTTATCATGCAAGCAAAGCGCAATATACATCCTATTTTGCCGCATTTATCAGCAGATATTAATGAGGGCGTGGGGTAAACGTGGGGGGAAAACATCATTTCACCGTAAAACAACGTCAGCATGTGGGTTATACTTACCGTCGATTAGTTGGGAGAAGGTAAAATAGAGATGCAAAATCCGAACCCAAACCAGACCGACCAAACCACACCATCCAGCTACCGCCCAAATGATAGCGGTGGGCTAAAAGCGCCGCCCAAGCTTCTGTTTTATGGGTGCGTATTCCTGTTCTTACTAGGGATTGTGGGCACAGTCGGCAGTGTTTTAGCCTTCCGGGAGGCACTCCGCCCGGCACAACAACAACGTGTGGTTGATATATTGCCATTTATGCAAGCATTTTTACCACCTGCGCCACCCCCAGATGCTACAGTGCCCACGAGCCTAGCGCCAGTGGATGATACCGCCGTTGAAAACCTGCTCTTCGGTGATTTTGGCTTTAGCGAAACATCCGAAGAAGCGATTGAGGTCGAAGATGAAGCGGCTACAGATGTGGTCACAGATGTGGCTACAGACGAGCCACCACCAACCGAAGAAGATGAAGCGAGCGTGCCAGCTTTCGCTGGGGGCGGCACACAAGAACAGCAGGCAGTCGCGCAAGCACCAACATCTACACCCACATTCGCGCCAACCCTAGCCCCCACCGCAACACCTACCCTACCGCCTGTGCAACCCACCGCCGCGCCGACGATTGACGTGGCCGCCGCCTTCGCCGCCGCCGATTCGCAAGCGACGAGCGTGCCCCCGCAGACATGGCCGGCCATTGCGTTAAATACTGGTTTTCGATGGGAGAGCCAAGGCTGGAACAATTGCGGCCCGGCGACAATCACGATTGCCATGAGTTACTATGGATGGACACGCTCCAGCACCTACGCACGAGAGCGTTTGCGCCCTAACAGCGAAGACCGTAACGTAAGCCCTCATGAACTGGTGCGCTATGTCACTGAGGAATCCCAATTAGGGGCGCTATGGCGTTATGGCGGCGATTTGGACATGATGCGGCGACTGGTCTCGGCGGGCTTCCCGGTGGTGATTGAACGTAGCCATATGTTTGCCGGGTACGAGTGGTTAGGCCACTATCAAGCGATTATTGGCTACAATGATAACACCCGTCAGTTTTCTATCATGGATAGCTTTTTAGGTCAAAACAACGATGGTCAGCCGATTACCGAAACTTATGATGAAGTGGACGCCGGATGGCGGGAATTCAACCGTGTGTTTATCGTGCTGTATCGTCCAGAAGAAGAAGCTCAGGTTATGCGGTTGATGGGGGCAGAACGTAACACGCTGGAAGCCTCCGCAGAATATGCCGCCACCGTCGCGCAAGCGGATGCACGTCGCAACCGAAACGATGCTTTCGCGTGGTTTAACATCGGCACATCTTTAACAGAGGTTGGCATGTACGAAGAAGCCGCCCGTGCTTATGACCAGGCCACCGCCCTGCAACAAATACCCTGGCGTATGTACTGGTATCAGTTCGGTATTTTTGAAGCCTACTACCAGGTTGGCCGATACGATGACGTGATGCAACTGGTGCAGACCAATCTTTCCAACGTGGGCGGGCGTTATGTAGAAGAAACTTATTACTGGCAGGGTAAAGTGATGGTCGCACGCGGAGACATCGCAGGCGCACGCGCCGCCTTTAACCGCGCACTGAGCTACAACCGCTTTTATACAGACGCACGCGAAGCCCTTAACGCACTAGGCTAACTAACCATAATGGGGAATAGTCGTCCATGACAGAACAAGCGCCGCCAGTATCCAATATACCGGACGTACAGCCAGACGCACAGGCAATCACCAGTAAGCGCAACCGGGACATCGCCCGTTCTACGCTGATTGTAATGACTGCGTTCGGCTTTTCCAAAGTATTAAGCCTCGCGCAGACGGTCATCATCGCCAGCGCGTTCGGCGTCGGCACAGAATGGGACTCGTTCGTCACGGCGAACCGCATCCCGGAGTTAATCTTCACGTTGATTGCAGGCGGCGCACTGGCACATGCTTTCATCCCTATCTTCAGCAGTCACTTAGCACGGGAAGATAAAGAGGGTGCGTGGACTTTAGCCAGTCATGTGATTAACTTCATCTTCACGGTGACGTTTGTCGCCAGCATCATCGCATTCTTCAGCGCCACATGGCTGGTGCAGAATGTGGTCGCGCCCGGCTTTGATGCGACAACTACCCTACAAACTGTTGAACTGATGCGTATTCTTCTTTTGAGTACGCTCATCTTCTCTGTCAGTGGTATTGTGATGGGCATTTTGCAGAGCCACAATCACTTTTTACTGCCTGCCATCGCGCCTATCATGTTTGACTTCGGCATTTTATTCGGTGTTATTTTCCTGTTGGGGCCGTTGGGCGTACACGGCATCGCCATCGGCGCGGTGCTTGGTGCGGCCTTGCACCTGCTAATTCAAGTACCAGGACTCATCCGCTTTAAGGCACGGTGGAAGCCGCAACTCGGCCTGCGTAACCCGCAGATGTGGCGCGTCATCCGCTTGATGTTACCGCGTGTAGGAGGGTTGGGCGTATTTAGCATCAACTTCTTGATTATGAATAACATCGCATCCCGTCTGGGTACGGGGTCAGTCTCCGCGCTCGATTGGGGCTGGCGTTTGATGCAAATTCCGCAGACGCTCATCGGCACTGCAATGGGAACGGTTATCTTCCCGACGTTAGCGGCCTTCAGTGAGATGGGCGATGAAAACGGCAAACGCGATTATATGTCCGGTGCGTTGCGCTTTATCATGGTGACGAGCATCCCCGCCGCCGTTGGCCTGATTTTTGTCGGGCGGCCACTCATCAGCCTGTTAGAACGTGGCGCATTCGACGCATCCGCTTCCGCATTTGTGTATAGCACATTGCAATTCTTCGCGCTTGGCCTCATCGTACATTGTGCGCTGGAAGTCGTCGCACGTAGTTTTTATGCAGATAAAGACACATTAACGCCGTTGTTTGCGGCGTTGGGCGGGGCGGCGATTAACTTAGTTGGTTCATTTGTACTGAGTAACGTCATGGCGGCGGAAAGCTTCGCGGATATGCGGCGGATGCTGGTCATCAGTAACTTTAACATTCCAGCCAATCTGGATTTTGTGCAGAACACAGGCTTTGTCGGCGGTTTGGCGCTGGCAAATTCGCTTGGTGTGATGTTTGAAGTCGGCTTTTTGCTGGTGATCCTGAGGCGACGCTGGCACGGCATTAACGAAGATACGCTGGCACGGAGTGTCATCCAGGCAACGGCGGCCAGTCTCATCATGGCGGTAGCCATTGTGTTGACCAATGCAGGCTGGAATGTGGTCATCGGTGCAGACAGAGGGTTTATTTTTACGGTGATACAAGTCGTGTTAGAGACCAGTATCGGCGGCGCGGTGTTCCTCATCGCCGCTTGGTTGATGGGCATGGATGAATTACGCGCACTCGTCAACATGGTATTCAAGCGGGATAAAACACAACTCAAAGAGGTGTTAGCATGACCATTCAAATCCTCAATGCGGAACTGGGTATTGCGGCGACAAATGCTTATATCATCGCCGACACACAGACCCAAGAAGCCATTCTGATTGACCCGGTAGATGATGCACCGTTTCTGCATAAGATGATGATGGATGCCGGTTGGCAGGTCAAATTGATCTTAGCCACACACGCCCACTTTGACCATATTTTGGCGAGTAAAGCGGCAAAGGAACTTATGGGCGCACCGTTCTGGACACATCAACAATCAAAGCAATGGCTGGATTCCCTGCCCCAGCAAGGGCGGCGCTTTGGGCTTGGTGACTTCCCAGAAGCCGCCACCCCTGACCGATGGTTAACCGATGAACCAGAGACCATACAAATAGGCAGTATCGCACTCGAGACAATTTATACACCCGGCCATGCCCCCGACCATATCGCTTATTTTCTGCGGTCAGAGAATATTTTATTCGTCGGGGATTGCGTGTTCGAGATGAGTATAGGCCGGACAGACCTTCCCGGCTCAAATTATGAGCAATTGATGCAGAGCATCACACAGAAGATTTTACCGCTTGGGGATGATGTTCACTTGTTACCTGGTCATGGTAGAGAGACAACCATCGGACGGGAGCGACGGGCAAACCCGTTTATTTTAGATTATCTGGGTTAAGGGTGGGCGTGCCATAAGGCGTGCTATAATAAGAGATGGTCTATTTTTACAAACATCTGTCAAGCTAAATCTGCTTGATGGAAAATAAATTATCAGAAGCAAGCTAGATGAATATCATCAACCAGTTTTCGTATCCCCTGATTAGTGTCGGCGTGCTGGTCATCGCCTACGTCACGCTGACGCGCGTGCTCAATGCGCGATGGTACATCACGACTTTTACACAACTTGCGCTTGTGGGGGTGTTTGCCAGTGGGTTCTTTTTACTGCGCCCCACCAGTACCCCTGTTGATAGTGTCGAAGAAGCACTGGCAACCATCCACAATGGACGCCCGACGTTTGTCGCATTCTTCAGCCAGTATTGCACCGTCTGCCTCACTATCCGCCCGATTGTAGATGACTTAGTACAGGAAATTGAAGCGGATTATGATGTGCTTCAAATTGATATTCATAATCCGCTAGGGCGTGGTTTACGGCAAAGACTTGGTTTTTCCTTCACGCCGGAGTTTGTGCTATATAACATAGATGGTGAAGAAATATGGCGTGACCATGCCCCGCCCACCGCCTCTTTGCTTAATCAACTGTCTGGCCTATGCGAGTCCTGTTAATCTTTTTGGACGGCGTCGGGCTGGGTGCGGATGATATCATACATAATCCTTTCCGCACCGCGACTCTGCCAACCTTACACAGCTTAACCAACGGCCAACGCTGGCTGGACAGCACGGGTATTCAGCGCACAGACCGCGCCCTGTTCATCCCAACGGACGCTACAATGGGGGTTGCCGGACGCCCACAAAGCGGCACAGGCCAGGCGGCTATTATCACAGGGGAAAACGTACCCGAACGCATCGGGGAACATTACGGCCCCAAACCCAACGAAAAAACACGCGCCATCCTGCACGAAAGTAATCTGTTTAGCGATGTCATCAACGCGGGTAAAACTGCCGCTATTCTGGAAGCGTACCCACCCGGTTGGCATCATGTGATTGAATCCGGCAGGCGGCTTCCAGCTAGCTATCAAATGGCGGCAAAAGTGGCAGGATTACGGTTCTTCGGTGAGGCAGATTTACGATCAGGGCGGGCGCTCAGTGGAGATTGGACGGGCGCAGGTTGGCAGACAGAACTCGGCTATGATGATATGCCGACGCTCAGTGCCTATGATGCGGGTGTGCGGTTGGCGGCGTTAGCCGGTGATTATGACTTTGCATTCTTCCCCCATTGGATAACCGATGTCACCGGGCATCGGGGAGACCTGGCACAAGCGATAAAATTACTGGAAACATTTGATGATGTCATGCGTGGGGTGCTAGACACATGGGACGATGCCGAAGGCGTGGTAATTGTAACAAGCGATCACGGTAATATCGAGGATTTGAGCCACCGCAACCACACAAAAAATTCCGTGCCAACGGTCATTATCGGAGCAAAACGCGAGCAATTTTCGGGGGTGCATGATTTAACACACATCGCCCCTGTTATCCGCAATCTTTTGTTATCTGTGCCGGGTGCTGAATAAGTTTGCAATGCTTGTCAGGCTAAATGCGACGATAAAAAATCCGGTCAACACAAGCACAATCGCCGGGCCAGCCGGGACAGACCATTCAAATGAGAGATAAGTCCCCACCAGGCCGCCACCTACGCCCAACAAACACGCTACAAACATCATCCAATGCAGGCGCTTAACCAGCAAGCCAGCCGTCGCCGCCGGGATGACCAACAGTGCCACCATCAGCACAACGCCCACGGCCCGCAAGCTGGCGACAATGGTCACAGCGATGAGGACGAGCAACAGCAAGCGCAAGGCTTCGCCGGGTAACTTTAGTGTGCGGGCTAAGTCACTGTCAAAGCTGATAATCATGAGTTCTTTGTAAAAAATGAAGATAACAAAGATGACCAATACGGCAAAAATAATCGTCATCATCAGTTGGGATTGAGACAACGCGAAGATGTTCCCAAAAAGATAATGCAGGAGGTTACTGCGGTAGGCGCGGGGGTCTGTACTGACGATGATAATGCCCAACGCGAACATCGACACAAAGATAATGCCGATGGCAGTATCTTCTTTGAGGCGCTTATCCCGTGTGAGCAGGCCAATCACCAGCGCGGAGAAGACGCCCGCAATTAAACCACCGACGAATAGTCGCACGCTCTCATCTGGGAAGAGGCGTAAAAAGTCGCTCCAAATAGGGATGGATGCCGCACCGCCGCCATAAATATAGGCCGCCGCCGTGCCCGGTAATACACTATGCGCCAGTGCATCCCCAAAGAAGGACATACCACGTACAACAACAAAACTACCCACAACACCGCACACAATCCCAATCACCGCCGCACTAATCAATGCGCGTTGGATGATTGGCTCGTTCAGCGACTGCCAAAAATTTACTTCCATGTTCAGTAGCGGCCTTTATGCGCTGATGTAGGCTTCGGCGGGAACATCTATATTATGGGTATCGGAGATGATGAAGGTTTGCTCGTCTCCGGTGTGAATAACGCCCACACGCCCGCCGTAGGTGGCCTTCAGTACATCCGGCGTGAACACAACGTCCTTAACGCCAAAGCCCATCAGATGATGGTTGATGGCGAGCAATTTATCAAACTGGGTAGACGCCATATGTAAATCGTGGGTGGCAATAAGCAGGGTTATTCCGTTGTTCGTGAGGCTATCTAGTGTGGTCATAATCTCGGATTCTGCATTAACATCTACCCCGCTAAAGGGTTCATCAAGCAGAAGCACATCGGTGTGTTGGGCTAAAGCACGCGCAATAAACACCCGTTGGCGCTGTCCACCACTCAATTGACCAATCTGTCGCTTACGCAGATTCCATAGCCCCACATGGTTAAGTGCTTCTTCTACGGCGTCATGGTCAACGCGGCGCGGCCACCGGAACCACCCAATTTCGCGTGCGCGTCCCATCATCACGACATCAAAGACCGTCGCCGGGAAGGTTAAATCCACATTACCAGATTGTGGAACATAGCCAATCAGCAAATGACTGGTGCGGCAGTCTTCCCCATGTAAAGAGATAGAGCCATTGCTATGCGGAATAATGCCCGCTAGTGCTTTAAACAACGTGCTTTTACCCGCACCGTTGGGGCCAATCACCGCGATACGCTCCCCGCGCTGAACATCAAACGTGATGTCTTGAATAGCACGACGATTGCCCGCATATCCGGCGGATAGTTGCTCTACCATGAGAGCCGGAATTGTAGAATTCATGTAAACCTCATAGATGAGAAGGAACGCTGATGATACTTTGTATATCGTTTTGATACAAAGTATCATCTATGATGCGCCCGAAAAAGTATTTTGTCAATTCAGATTCACGGCGCATTTTCCAGTAGAAACCCAAATGCGACATCCAGCACGTTCGTCGGGTCTCCAGCCACCTGCCACAGCACATAATAAACACCGATGCCAAATGTACCTACCAGCACAAACCCGATAAACTCGAATAACAAAGATGATGTAGAGGTTTCAATCTCTCTGCTGTCCGGCGGACTGATAGGGAGATTCTCGTCATGCGCTTCTATCGGTTTGGCATGGCCGTCAAGCATCGGAACATCTGCGAAAGGGTCTTCACCTTCAACGGAATTACCATCCGCGAAGGGGTCTTCGTCAAAAGGATTTTCATCCGGGAAATCCGCAAAAGGGTCTTCATCTGCATAGAGTTGAAAGTCATCAAAAAACGCTTCAGAATCGTCCTCTGCGCTTAATTCCGCCAACCATTCCCGCGCTTCATCGTGATGTGGATTTAGCCTGATGACCTGCTGTAACGCTTTCATACGGCGCTCGGGGTCATCCACCGCATTCGCTAATACCCACCACGCATCTACATTCGTTTTATTGTCTTTAATCACCTCTGTGGCAAGTTTGGCTCCTTGCCGATGGAAACCATCCTCGACCATCTTAATTGCTTGATTCAAGCGTGGATCTAAGGGCACCGCAGACCCGACATTTACGGGTTGGTTTTGCAGGCTATCCAGCATGATTTTTGCACGTTGATACTCTGGCTGAATCTTCAGCGCGTTTTGGAGCGCCTTTACTTGTTGCGCGTGGTCTTCTAAAGCATTTGCCAGCACGAACCAGGCATCTACGTTTGTTTTATCCGCCTGTAAAACAGATTTAATACGCTCGACGGCGGCGGCTTTATTGCCTGCTTTAATCTGTTGGAGCGCGAGTTGAATTTCTTGTTTTGCGTCAGCCATGCTTCCCCCATGAAATTAACGATGTAAAGGTATTATACCGCCCCTACCCCAAAAATTTGACATCTTTTGCGATGTTGGTTATGCTGTTGGCAATTCATTCAACAAAATAGTGACACTATGAATTTTTACGCACACACCACCTACAGCTATTACTTTTATTTTAAGGGCGACATAGTAGCTTGTCGGCAGATGTGCGTGCGTACCAACCTGTAATAGGTTGGGCTTTAACAAAAGTGAGCAAAGCGCGGGGCATCTGCCCGGCGCTTTTTTGTTTGTACAATCAAGGGGAGAGACAGCGCATGATGTATGTGAGAGGGGTACGCGGGGCGATTACCGTCACAGCCGACGAAGAGCATATCATCCTGGAGGCGACACAAGCCTTGCTCCAGGCAATGATTAACGCCAACGACATCAACGAGGATGAAGTCGCCAGTGTATTTTTTACCGCCACGCCGGATTTAACTGCCGTGTATCCCGCACGCGCCGCCCGGATACTCGGTTGGACACAAACGGCGCTGATGGGGATGCAAGAGATGGCTGTGCGGGGGGGATTGCCCCATTGCATCCGTATTTTGATCCATTGGAACACGGCTAAAGCGCCACAGGAAATTGAGCATATTTATTTGAACGATGCGGTAAGCCTGCGCCCGGATAGGCAAAATGGAGTGATAAGGGAATAGTTATGATTGTGATGATGAAGCCAGAATCCACCGCAAAACACGTCGCGGAAGTTATCGCCCATGTCGAGGCAGATGGTTATGCCGCACACCTTGCCGATAGTGACACCGGGACGCTTGTCGGGATTGTGGGGGAAAGCCCATCCCCTTTTAACCAGGAAAAGTACGAAAATCTGCCCGGTGTAGCACGGGTGAAGCGCGTTACTGTGCCTTACAAACTTGCCAGCCGGGAGATGCACCCAAAAGATTCTTATGTACCGTTTAACAATAGCAAAATGGGCGGCAATAAAGTGTTGGTCATCGCCGGGCCATGCTCTGTGGAAACCCGCGAAGGCTTAATCGAGATTGCCTGTGCAGTTAAAGAGGCAGGCGCAACCGCGTTACGAGGCGGGGCATATAAGCCGCGCACATCGCCCTATAGCTTTCAGGGGCATGGAGAAAAAGGCTTGCAATGGCTGGCGGAAGCACGAGAAATCACCGGATTGCCTATCGTCACGGAAGTGATGGACGCTAACCTTGTACCGTTGGTGTGCCAATACGCGGATGTTTTGCAGATTGGCGCACGCAACATGCAGAACTTCACACTCCTGACCGCCGTCGGCGAGAGCCAACATCCGGTGCTCATCAAGCGCGGGATGAGTAGCACCATTGAAGATTTGCTGATGGCGGCGGAATATGTGCTGGCACAGGGCAATAAACAAGTTATGGTGTGCGAACGTGGAATCCGTACATTTGAGAAGCACACCCGTAATACGTTTGACCTAAACGCAATCGCTGTTTTAAAGGCGCTGACGCATCTACCCGTCATCGCAGACCCTAGTCACGCTGTTGGGTTGCGGGAATATGTGCCGCAGGTCGCGCTGGGCGCGGTTGCCGCCGGAGCAGACGGGCTGATTATCGAGGTGCATCCCACACCGGATGAAGCCTGGAGCGACGGCCGCCAAAGCCTGACGATGCCGGGCTTCAAGCAGATGGTGGAACAAGTCAAATTAGTGGCGCAAGCTGTCGGGCGGAGTGCATAATTTATGGAGCCTGCTTTTTTTCATCAAATGGTTAAAGATGCGTGCGGCAAACCACCTGCGGAACGCCACGAGGCGCTTTTATATCTGCATCGGGTGGCGCTGGACGATTACTTAGAGGCGCTTTCGCTCATCACGCCAGAACGCGCCGCAGAAAACATCAACATTGAGGGCGATACACGTACCGTCCAGCAGATTGTAGGCCACATAGGTGAATGGGCGCGTTATGAGCTTTTGGCTGGTGCGGATATTCTGGTGGGCATTAAAAATCCACGCGGCGTCATCGGGCTGGAGCGTTATTTAATGCCGACAGGCCGGGCAAAGCAGTTTAAATCCGTAGATGAAGTTAATGCCTATTTCGCTAAAATCCATGCACAGTGGACATGGGCGCAAATACTCACCTTCGCGGATGAAATGGCACGGGCACTTTATACCCTATTCGCTACACCCGGCTTGCTGAATGCAGAACGTTTAGAAGCCACCCATGAGCATGTATTTAGCCTGGATAATGGCGAGGTTATTACAGGAATTCATCAAGGTTGGGTCTTGTGGCTGATGGAAATTAAACACATCGCGGTGAGTCACCGAGCGGAGTTGCGCTTGCCATGAATGGCTTTAGAAGCGAAAAACTAGCGATTGTCGGCTTAGGCTTGATGGGTGGCAGTCTGGCGATGGCCTTACGCCCTTATGCAGACTGCATTATCGGGCTGGATATGAACCCATCCACGCGGGATTATGCCCTAAACAATGGCCTGATTGATGTTGCAACTGATAATTTAAAATCCGCCGTGAACGAAGCTGACACCGTGATTTTAGCCGCGCCTGTCGGTGTGATTTTATCACTCCTGGAAAAGCAAATCGGCACTTATTTACGGTCTAACACATTGATTGTTGACATCGGCAGTACAAAGGCGGATATCTGCGAAGCGCTGGGCAAATTACCGATCGGGGTACAGGCGATCGGCGGCCACCCCATGACCGGCAAAGAACGCAGTGGTATTGAAGAAAGTGATGCGTCACTGTATCACAGTAAGCCATTTGTGCTGTGCCCTACCCGCCGCACAACCCCTGCAACACGCTTGCGGGCGCTCTCCCTGGTGGAAGCACTCGGCGCAATCCCGGTAGAAATGGACGCCATCCGGCATGATCGAGTGGTGGCGACCATTAGCCATGTGCCCTACCTGTTAAGTGTGGCGCTAATGGCAACAGCACAGCGCCAAGCGGAGCATGACGAAGGGGTGTGGGCATTGGCGGCAGGCGGCTTCCGAGATATGACGCGCCTTGCAGGGAGCGACATCACCATGATGAGTGACATCACCAGCACGAACAGGCAGGCGATCGCGGAACTACTGGCTCACTTCAGGATGCACTTAGCCCT
>DAIMZF010000004.1:5229-81025 GCA_036734085.1 Aggregatilineales bacterium | reverse complement strand
TGGAGGAGCAGGAGAATCGCATCAAGGAATTTACCCGGTGATAAGTGATTAGTCCATGATAAGTTTTTTAGTGGTTGTGCCGGGTTGCCCTGCCCCACCGCACGGACTATCTGCATGTATCCCGTAAAAAGTCGCCCATCTTCGGGCGATTTTTATTTCCAGACGAGGCAGGGGGCACGGTGGGGGAGGGCGGGGTCGCCGGATGGGTGGATTAGTCCGGGTTTTACTTATCATGTTTTAGCGTTCCGCCAAGCCTTTGGCTAACCCTTTTCTAGCCCTCCGCCAAGCCCTCTAAAACGTCCTCCGCGTTGACGAAGAAGTGGGCATAGGGTGACTGCCGCATTGCCTCCTGCCATGCGGCATAGGATTCTTCTTCAATCTGCACCTGCGATTTTTTAGTGTTCTGAATCGGAACGCTGACGCCGGTTGTGCTACGTAAATAGGTCACCAGAAAGCCCGGCGCGTTAACGATGCTTTGCCGTTTGGATAGCACCGTTAACCCCTTGCGGATGGCGACCGCGCCAAATGCTTTGACCCACGCCCGCGCCGTTTTTCGTGTTATTGCGCGGGATGGATTTATGGCTTTCAGCGCGTTGTAAAGGTGGGCGACAGCATCCACGTCGCGCCCGTTAGAGGATAGATGGGGGGTGGTGTGGGATTGCGTCTGCATGGCAGTTTGCGGTGATGGAATCAGGATGGGTTGAGGTGAGGTGATGGGCGGCGATGTGGACTTTTTACGCGCTGGCGAAATCGGCACATCCGCTACAGAAGCGAACGTTTGCTGGGCGGGCATGGCGGCAGGCTGGGCGGGTGCAGTAGGCAAGACGGCCACACCGTAATAATTCGCGCCCTGTGCCAGGAGTGAAATTGCACGTCCGCCCTTAAGCAACCGTTGGGCAATCGCAACAATCGCCGGGTAGCGCCTGCCCGTATTATCCATCAAGAAGTGGCCGGGCAATTGCTCCGCGCAGATGGCGGTCTGTACATTAGCCCATGTGATGCGTGTCTCGTGGAAGCGGGGCGCTACCGTTATCCCACAACGGCGATCATAGCGGCGGCAGGACTGCACACTCACCCCTAAACGCGCACTCTGCCAACGGCGGGTATACGCGCCCGGCTGACGGCGGATTAAGGCCGCATGGAGCGCCGCCCGATAAGCCGCCGGAGAGCGCAGGGCGGCGGTTGTCAGGGCGTCACCACCCCGATTTTCGACGTTCAGCCAACCGCACAACGCGGTCAGGGTGGGCACAGTGAAACGTGCCGCCGGACGCCCCCGCATATTTTTTACCGGATTTGTCACCCTACCAAACAAGCATTGTTTGGTATCAACGGCGGCACGCCCATCAGCGTTAGCAGGGGGGGTCTGGGGGGGAAGCTGACCTAACGCGGCATACACGCTGTTGCGTCCTACACCCAATGGCGCTAGCAGATTAATGATGTACGGCACAGTCACCCCATCACCCGGACGATACCCACACATCAACAGGCCATCCAACAAACGTGCAACGTTCACCATCCCGCGCTGGATTAAGGCTTCGCGGACGGCATTCGGTAAGCCATTACAGGCTGTCGTCAACTCCATAGGGCGGGCGGGGCGTGTATAGGCGCTGGCAATTGTGCGGCTGGCCTCTGATGCACGACTGGCCGGACTTTGATAGGCATGGTTGGCGTCATGGGCAGGTTGCGTGATGTGGAAGGGAGTCAGCGCCGCGCCAAAGTCACTTGCAGACCAGCCTGCATCTCGCGCCAGACACGCACAATTAAACAAGGCATTGTTGCGGCCAACCTGCGGGGCTAAACGGCGGTATCGGCGGAGTAGGGCAGACTTGCTTAAACGGTGTGTTGGTGCATCCTGCCGGGCATCGTCAAGAATCGCGTTTAAAGGGGATTTTGCGCCATTTTTAGCCGTTTCACCTCTGGTAGTATGGATGAAGTCCAAAAGGCGGCTTAAATCGCTTGCGGACAGTGTACGCGGCAACCGGGAGTCGGTCACTTGCCACGTCTTGCCATTGATGCATACATCCGGCGCGACAACGTAATGTCCATCAGCGCGAAGTTCGATAGCGCGTGAACGAATGGAGGGCACAGGCACGGTGGGGTCTAGCTGATAGTAATAGTGGGGCAGGCCACGATTACCAGAGCGCACGGTGAATGTCTGTGTAAGTTCCGGCAGAGTATGTGCGAATTCTACTGCGGCCTGCGGGCAGTCAATATCAACCACGACCACGCCAGAAACAGCCCCCAACACAACCCCTGCCGCACGGAAGCCATAGACGTTAAACCATAGGTCACGCTCGTCTGCGGTGGGGGCACGGCGCTGATATTCCGCCCATGTAGGTAGGGCGGGGGCTTTCTCTCCACCGGGCAGTAAATCCCCATGAAGCGGGATGACTGACCACCCCAAAGCGGCTAATTTTGCCACATTTTGACTTAAACTCGGTTCGCCTTCTGCTTTTTTACGCATGTTTTACCCGTTTCTTACGGGAAAAACGTGTTGCAAAAAGGGTATTTGAGCGTTATACTAGTTGCAGGAAACCAATGCTTTATTGTATTGTGTTCCTTGATAACTGCTCTTGTTTTTGACAGATGCAAAGAGCTTTTGACATGCCCGTGATTCTGTCTGGCGGCGAAACCATTAGGAATTACGGGCTTTACTTCTCCTCAAAACTGACAAATTTTATACGGTCTTTCGCAACTTGTTTTTCCTCACTTGGCTTTACAACATAACTTAATCAAAGCGATCGTTCATATACGTTGTGACATAAGGTGTGGACGTGACCAAGACCGGGTTAAGCGACTGCGCGATTTATCAAAAAAACATTAAGATTTGAAAAATTTCTAGCACAGTTCATCAACTTGTGGTACAATCTTCTCATACTTGATTTAGAGAAGATCAACAACAGTATCCCGTCTTGGCATGTGCACCAACACATGCCTTTTGTTTTTTTATTGTTAAACGACTCACAATATACACCAAATCAAACCACTCTGCAACTTTTCATCACCTAAAACCCACCATATAACAGCATTCAAACATAGTCTAGCATAAATGGAACAAAAATTCTGTTCGGGTTTTGTTAGAATTTCAGCGTCCTACCTGATAGATATTCCACAGCGCGAAGAAGCCAAACGAACAGGTATAGATGAACATATACGGCACAAGCGCGGGCATATGCCCTATTGCGGATACCAGCCCGAACGCGGCATATAACGCCAGTGCGCCTTCGCCGTAAGTGGTGCGGTCAATCGTCAGGCGGTAGTGGCTGTGTGCCCATGCGGAAGACGACGCGCTGAGGCGGAACTTGGGCGTGCGCTTGAACTCTGCATGTTGACCGTGTTGTGGATTATGGCGGAAGGCCTTTAATACCGCGATGCTGTTGCTCAGCACAACCGCTACGCCCACCATAAACTGTGCCGGAAAGTAAGCCAACCGCCGCCACCAATCCTCATAGAGCGCGGCCTGCCCACACACGATGAGCAACGGCGGCACAAGGCCAACCAATGACAACAACCCTAAATTGGGCAATTGCTGGAAGAAGCCCCCCAGCAACAACGGCGGCGAAAGCAGGAACAAGCCCAACAGCACCGGCTGAATGGCGTATTGTGCCAGGTGCATCACCCCCATGAACTTTTGCAGTGGGCTAAAGCCACGATGTGCTATCAGCTTGGGCGCGTGCAAGCGTAAGCATTGTGTACTGCCAGTCGCCCACCGTGCCTGCTGGGTTTTGTAGGCTTGCACCTGGGGCGGCAGTTCACCGGGTACGGCAACATCCGGCAGATAGCAGAAGCGCCAACCGCGTAACTGTGCGCGGTACGACAAATCCAGGTCTTCGGTCAAGGTCACGGCTGACCATCCGCCAGCATCGCGCACCGCCGCCACGCGCCACAATGCGCCTGTGCCATTCATCGACATCGGCAGATTACCGCGATTGCGTGCGGTTTGCTCCACGACAAAATGCGCGTCAATATTCAGTGCCTGGGCGCGGGTGAGCCAGTTCGTATCATGGTTAAAGTGGCTCCATCGGGTTTGCACCAGCGCCAGCCGATCATCCGCGTGGAAGTATGGCGCGGTACGGCGTAAAAAGTCCGGCGGGGGTAAAAAATCCGCATCAAAAATAGCGATGCAATCCGCTTGTGTATGGCGCAGACCATACGCTAACGCGCCTGCTTTGTAGCCTTCGCGGTGGGTGCGGCGGTGATGCATGATGTGCAGGCCGCTTTGCTGGAGCTTCTGCACTAGTTCCGCGATGATGGCGGCGGTGTCATCGGTGGAATCGTCCAGCACTTGAATGAACAATTTATCATGGGGATAATCCAGCGCGGCACAAGCGCGGATGAGGCGCTCCGCAACGTGGGCTTCGTTATAGATGGGCAATTGCACGGCCACCGACGGCAAATCGGCATCGGCGATGGTGGGCGGTGGCGTCGGCTTGTTGTGGCGATGGCACACATATAACCCCAGCAGGATGCTATACGCGCCGACATACAGCAATAAAAAACCTGTGCCGATGGCATACAGGCTAATGGCTGTTACTTTGATAATGTCTGACAAAATTTCCATCAATTGAATAAGCCGTGACCTTACGTGAATACGCTCTGTTTAAAACGCCTGATAAATCCATTGGGGGGCGCTGTCGGTGGTGGTAATCACCAGCAGAATGATGATGAGGCACAATGCCAACGCATAGCCATTTTCCCGCGTGAAGATTATCCGCCGCAACCTGTTAATCATCCTATAAACCCCTGACTTCACAGTGATGTCACGCAAGCATAAACACATCCACCGTAACAAGCAAGGTCAAGCGTTGGATTTATAAGGGGAAAATCCTGATTTAACCGTGTATGTGGAGCGCGTGGGCTTTTTCTGCTAGGATGAAATACGCTGTAGACAGGGAGGTGTCATGCGTCCCAATGCCCTAAACGAGATGAGATGGACGGTATGTATCTACTAGAATGTAACCAACTGGTAAAAAAATTTGGCGGGGTGATCGCGGTTGACCACGCGCAGATGGCGGTTAAAGCGGGAGAATTCGTCACCTTGTTAGGCCCAAGCGGATGCGGCAAAAGTACCACGCTCCGCTTGATTGCTGGCTTCGAGCGCCCCGATAGCGGAAGCGTGCGCCTGAATGGTGAGGAGGTCGCGGCGGACGGCTTGCACATCCCGCCGGAAAGACGGCGCATTGGCATGGTGTTTCAGGATTACGCGCTGTTCCCGCATTTAAGCGTGCTGGAAAATGTCGCGTTTGGCCTACGCGGGAACAAAGCCGACAAGCACAAACGTGCTAATGACATGCTGGAATTGGTCGGGCTGGCGGGCTACGACAAACGAATGCCGCACGCGCTTTCCGGCGGGCAACAACAGCGCGTCGCGTTGGCACGGGCGTTAGCGCCTGCGCCGTCATTGGTGTTGCTGGATGAGCCGTTTAGTAACCTTGATGCCGCACTGCGGGCACAGGTACGCGGCGAAGTACGAAGCATCCTCAAACAAGCGGCGGCGACGTGTTTATTCGTCACCCATGACCAGGAAGAAGCCTTGAGCTTATCCGACCGGGTAGCGGTGATGATGGAAGGGCGTGTGGTGCAGATGGACACGCCGGGCATGGTGTATCAAAACCCGGTCAACCGGCATGTGGCGTCGTTTGTGGGCGAGGGCAATTACTTTCAGGCGCGGGCGTCCGGTGGGCGGGCGTCCTGCCTGCTGGGGGATGTCCCCCTGCGGCAATCAGCAGAAGGGGCGGTGATGCTCATGCTCCGCCCGGAGGCGCTGACGCTGACCACACAGGGCGACGGCAAGCCAGGCCGCGTGACATGGCGCGAATATTACGGCCACGACCAGCGCATCGGCGTTCAACTAGAGAACGGTAAAAACTTGGTGGTGCGGCTGGGCGCGGTGTGGGATGATAGCCTGCCGGACGTGGGCGATGACGTGCGCGTGAGTGTAGGCGGGCAGGGCATGGCGTTTCCGTTATAGAGTACAAAGCACTCAGAGTGTGCTATCAGCGTGCGGGCACGAGATGTCTCGTGCCCATGCTATATCTATCTGCCTACACCTCTACGTAAACCTGGCCTTCTTCTTCCACCACGACAAAGGCGGTTAAGCCTTGCGGCTTTTTGCCCAGCGCGATGAACTGCCGTGACCATTGCGGCGCTTTTATGCCGACGACGCCCGGCACCCAATCCTGATTTTCGCCGGAGCATAAATCAAACCGGGAATTATGCCAGGGACAGATAATGCTATCGCCTTCCACTTTAGCGCCCGCAAGCGGTAAGGGGAGGTGCGAACACCGATTCACGACGGCGCACACCCGGTCTGCCCGCGTCCGTGCGACGACGAGCGTCTTGTTCCCTGCTTTTATTGTTTTGGTTTCGCCGATTGGAAAATCATCTGATTGGCCGATATGGATACGATTTGCCATAGCGTGATGCTCCTTGTCTGGATGCTAGCGGGTCAGGTTGTTAAATGGCGCTAGGGTAACACCTGTCGGTGAAGAATAGGTGAGAGTCAGATAGCGGCGTATGAACAGGCGGACGTTAGAAACTATCTCCACACATGCACGCGCACATTAGTTTTATTCGTGTTGAGTGTGCTTGCTCCACAGTTTGTTTGTAATCACTACAATCTTATGGAAATCCGCGCTACAGTTTGCATCAGTTAAATTAAGTTGCACAAGTTTTTAGATGTTGACCCCACCTGCTTGATGCGGTGCGCCAACATCGCCCGAACCAATGCCTTAAAAATTACTTTGACGAAGAAGACAAGACTTTATGACACAATCAACACAGGTCGGTATTGCCGGGATGGGCACGTACTTCCCCGCCAGGGTAGAGGTCGCCGCCGATTTAGCCGCGCCTTCCGGCATCCCCGCGCACATCCTACAGGAAAAAATGGGTATTCGTCAGCGTCATGTGGCCGCAGAAGGCGATAGCGTCAGTCATATGGCGAGCCAGGCCGCGCAACGTGCTATCGCGCAGGCGGGCATCTCCCCCGATAAAATCAATATGGTGATTTCGCACGGTAGCGAATACAAAGACCACATTGTATGGAACGCCGCCGGGAAGATCCAGCATAATGTGGGCGCGGTCAACGCCTTCGGCTTCGAGATGTACGCGCTGTGTGCTGGTGCGCCGATTGCGATGCAGGCCGCCCGGAGCATGATGTTAGCCGATGAATCGCTGGACTATGTGCTGTTGGCCGCTGCCAGCCGCGAGAATGATTTAGTCAGCTTGGGCAACCCCCGCGCACGCTTTATGTATAACTTCGGCGCGGGCGGTGGCGCGATGTTGTTCCAACGGGGCGCGACAAAAAATGTGGTTTTGGGCGCATCTGCCATTACCGATGGCGCACTGTCGGAGACTGTGATGCTGACCCGTGAGCCGGACGCGCTAGGCAACCACGACGCCATCAACGGCGATATATACGGGATGCTGGACGTGCAAAACGCGGACATGATGGCCGACATCTTAGGGGAAAGCTCCCTGCCCAACTTCGTGCGCGTCATCCGTGAAGCGGCGGAAAAAAGCGGCGCATCCCTGGCGGACATCGCGTTTTTGGGCATCACGCACATGAAGCGTAGTTTTTACCTGCAAATTCTGGAAAGTGTCGGCCTGACGCCGGAGCAGAGCGTTTATCTTGAAGATTACGGCCATGTCCAGAGTGTTGACCAGGTGCTAGCCCTGCAATTGGGACTGGAACAAGGCAAGGTCAAGCCGGGCGATTTGGTGATTTTGGCGGGCGCTGGCACGGGCTACACATGGAGCGCCATCGCGGTGCGGTGGGGTGAGGCGGGCTGATGAACTCCATACTTGCTTCTGATTGGTTGGCCTTCCATGCTGACCGCACGCCGGAAAAAATCGCCATGATTGACCAGGCCACCGGGCGCACCTTCAGCTACGAGCAGATGAACGATCGTGCCGCACGGCTGGCAACCTACCTGCGGGATGTATGGGGGGCGCAAGCGGGAGACAGGCTGGCGATACTGGCGAAAAATTCCGTGATGTACTTTGAATTTCAGTTTGCGTGTGCCAAACTGGGCGCGATGATGCTCCCGTTAAATTGGCGGCTGGCCGTGCCGGAATTGCTGTTCATCCTCAAGGATGCGGGGGCAAAGGGCATCGTCTATGATGATTGCTTCGTTGACCGCATCGCGCCCTTGCTGGATGGCGCAACGGTGGCGCACGCGCTCCGCATTGATATTGATGGCAATACAGACGCGCATCCGGCCTATGAAGTGGCGATAGCGCAATCCGCGCCGGATGTGGTGATGCACCCGCAGACCGACCACGACACCCCCATGACCATCATGTACACGGCAGGCACAACCGGCCACCCCAAAGGCGTGATTATCACGCATGGCATGACGTTCTGGAACGCGGTTAACATCAGCACGCCGACAGGCTTAAACCATAACAGCGTGTTCTATTGTGTCTTGCCGACCTTCCACACGGGCGGGCTGAACCTGTACGCGAACCCGTTGGTGCATTGTGGCGGCACAAGCATCATCGCCCGCGAATATGAGCCGGGCTTGACGCTCAAGACACTCAGCGACCCGGCATTGGGCGTTACGCATATGTTTGGCGTGCCCGCGATTTACTTATTCCTCAGCCAGCACGAAGACTTTGATACCACCGACCTGAGTCATGTTGAATCATGGGGGTGTGGCGGTGCGCCTATGCCCGCCAGCCTGCTGAAGACTTATGCGGACAGAGGCATCATTGTTCAACTGGGCTTTGGCATGACGGAAACCAGCCCGACCACCTTTTTGATTGACAAGCGGCGGGCGTTGGTCAAGCCGACCAGTGTCGGCAAGCCGTTACTGCATACCCGCGTGCGGGTGGTGGATGCTAACTTTGCTGATGTGGGTGTGGGTGAAGTGGGCGAAGTCGTCATCAGTGGCCCCAACATCACCCCGCGCTATTGGAATCGTCCCGACGCCAACGCGGATAGCTTCACGGTGGACGCACACGGCAATCGCTGGTTGCACAGTGGCGACGCAGGCATGGTTGACGATGAAGGGTGCATCTACATTGTAGACCGCTATAAGGATATGTACATCAGTGGCGGCGAAAACGTGTACCCGGCGGAAGTCGAGCAGGTTATCTTCCGGCTAAGGGCGGTGGCGGATGTGGCCGTTATCGGCGTGCCGCATGAACGCTGGGGCGAAACCGGGTTGGCGGTGGTGGTGGTCAAGCCCGGCCAGCAGATTAGCGAAGCGGCGATTATCCAGCATTGTTTAGATAACCTGGCGAAGTTCAAAGTGCCGCAGGCCGTATCATTTGTGGATGAGCTTCCACGTAATGCGGCGGGAAAAGTGCTTAAGCGCGAATTACGACAGACCCTGATAAAAAGTTAACGCATACATAGCCCAAAAGGATTTTATTGATATGACACTCCCCAATACTTTAGAGGGTATCACCGCCAGACAAATCACATCCGCCCGGCTGACCACCCGCGTTTTATTCAGTGGGGATGACGCCGCAACGCCCGTTATCTTCGTGCATGGCAATGTGTCTTCCGCAACATTTTGGGAAGAAACCATGCTGGCCTTGCCGGAAGGCTTTCGCGGCATCGCGGCGGATAATCGCGGTTACGGCGGCGCGGACGCCAGCGTAAAAATCGACGCGACACGCGGTTGTGGTGACCTCGCGGATGACCTCGCCGCGCTGATGGATACGCTCAACATCACACAGGCGCATTTTGTCGGGCACTCGTTGGGCGGCTCTGTGCTGTGGCGCTTCATGATGGATTATCCCGCCCGTGTCCTCAGTGTGACGCAAGTCGCGCCCGGTTCGCCCTACGGCTTTGGGGGGTGCAAAGGCACAGACGGCGAACTGAATTACGCGGACGGGGCAGGCAGTGGCGCGGGCATCGTCAACCCGATGTTTGTGCAGGCCATCAAGGATGCGGATACCAGTGCCGACGAACAACACTCCCCGCGCAACATCATGAACACTTTTTACTGGAAGCCACCATTTAAGTCCGCCCGTGAGGATGACATTGTGCTGTCGATGCTGTCCATCCATACCGGTGATGATGCCTACGCGGGCGACAGCCAGCCGTCCGACAACTGGCCGATGTCCGCGCCGGGTAAATACGGCCCCAATAACATGCTATCGCCGCTTTATCGTGGGGATGTGAGCAAGCTGTATAGCATCAGCACCAAGCCGCCCGTTTTATGGATACGCGGCGCGGATGACCAGATTGTAGGCGATGCGTCCTTGTTCGACGTGGGCACGCTGGGGCAACTGGGCGCTATTCCGGGCTGGCCGGGCGCGGACGTGTTCCCGCCTCAGCCGATGGTCGGCCAGACCCGCGCAGTCCTGACGCAGTACGAAGCGGCAGGCGGCACATTCCAGGAAGTCGTGCTGGCGGACTGCGGCCATACGCCCTATATCGAGCAGGCCGACGCATTCAACGCGGCGTTCCATGCGTTTTTAAGTCAAAATGCAGGGTGACGCGGTTTTTCTTGGGGGAGCATGACGCATCACTGCCGCCCTTGTAATCCCCGCCGGGAGGGGTTAGCGTTTTCATGACCGATGAGCGCGAAACGATAGAACATCATGAAAAAGAGCTTGCAGGATTTAGGGTTTGATAACCTTGACCGGGCGATTTTGGACGAATTGCAACTAAACGGGCGCGTCAGTGTGGCAGATTTAGCCCGCAAGATTCATCTATCACAGCCCGCCGTGCATAACCGCATCAAGCGGTTGGAGCGTAGCGGCGTGATTAAAGGCTATGTCGCGCTGATTGACCGCGAACAGGCCGGATACGACGTGTTGTGTTTTGTAGAACTCAGTATTCAGCAGGAGCATAACAACAGCATCCGCGAAGCCATCGCCACAATGCCGGAAGTGCTGGAATGTTACCGCATGACGGGCAAGAGCGACATGCTGTTAAAGGTCGTGGTGGAAAACCACCGCCAGCTTAATGACTTCATCGAAAATCGGCTGTGCAAGCTGGCCGGGATTGATCGGGTGGAAACAACCGTTGTCTTAAACGAAGTCAAGGCGACAACGCAATTATCGTTAGATTAATTAAGACGTTCTTGGAGGCTCGGCGGAAACTGGGGCGAACCTCTGAAAACGACATCTGAAATAAGGACGTGAACCATGTATGTAGGCGATATACTCGGACGCCGTGCCCTATACACCCCCGATCATCTGGCTGTGGTGGATGCTGGCAAAACCCCCCACCGCACATTCACCTATACGGAGATGAACGCCCGTGCCAACCGGCTGGCGAACTGGCTACGGGATGGGGCAGGTGTGGGCAAAGGTGACCGGGTGGCGCTATTGGCACATAGCGGTGTGGAGTATCTCGACACGTTTTTCGCCTGCGGCAAGCTTGGCGCGATCCAGATGGGCATGAACTGGCGCTTGAATTGGCGCGAACTGGCGGCGCTCATCAACGAGACAACACCCAAAGTGCTGATTTTCTCCGAAGAATTTGAGGACGTTATCGCCAACATCCTGCAAGAGACAGATTGCATCCAGCATGTGCTACACATCGAAGGCAAGGGGCTACCCAACAGCCGCAACTTCGAGCGCATCCTGAGTGAATCCGTCTTGCGGCCAGTCTCCACCCATACCCTCACGGAAGAAGACATCGCGTGCTTCATCTTCACGGGGGGCACAACAGGCACACCCAAAGCGGCGCAGATTAGCCACCGCATGATTGCGTGGAACACGCTCAATACCATCATCCACGACTTACGGCATGGTGACGTGACTGTGAATAGCTTCCCGATGTTCCATACCGGCGGCCTGCTGGTGTATACCATGCCCTTGCTGATTTTGGGCGGCACGGTGATTTTGACCCGCAAGTTTGACCCGGACCAAGTGCTAGACCTCATCCAGGAATACGCCGTCACGGTGTACGCGGGTGTGCCTACCATGTACCAGATGATGCTGGCCGCGCCGGACTGGGACAAGGCGGATTTAAGCACGCTCCGTTTTTGCACCAGTGGCGGCGCTCCGTTACCTGTGCATCTGGTAGAGGCCTTCCAGCGTGAGAAGGGCGTGCAGTTTAAGCAAGGGTTCGGCATGTCGGAGTTTGGGCCGGGCGTGTTCGCGCTGGCATCGGAAGACGCCATCCGCAAAGCCGGGAGCATCGGCAGGCCAAACTTTTTTGTGGATGCTCGCATCGTCAACGAACACAACCACGAAATCCCCGCCGGAGAAGTGGGCGAACTGGTGCTTAAAGGCCCATCTTTATGTTCCGGCTACTTTAACAGGCCGGAAGAAAACCGCGCCGCCGTCGATGACCAGGGCTGGTTCCACACGGGCGATTTAGCCATGCGCGATATGGAAAATTACTTCTACATCGTAGACCGTAAAAAAGATATGTTCATCAGTGGCGGCGAGAACATCTACCCGGCGGAGATTGAGGCGGTGCTATACAAACATCCGGCGGTGGAACTGTGCGCGGTGGTTGGCATCTCCCATAGTAAATGGGGCGAAGTCGGCAAGGCGTTTATCGTCCTCAAAGCCGGGCAGACCGCCACACCCGAAGACCTGACCGCCCACATGCAACATCATCTGGCGGGGTACAAAGTGCCCAAGCTGGTAGAAGTTGTGGACTCCCTGCCGATTTCGGCGGCGGGCAAAATTCTAAAGCGCGAGCTTGCATCCGCAGAACGGATGAAGGGGTAGGGCGGGCGATGAGCGGATAAGAGGCTCTTTGCGGCGCGAACCATCGCGCCCGATGAACGACCATGCGATGAGCCATCCCATAACGTTGTGCACCAGGCGGGGGAAAGTCCCGCTTTTGCAAAAGATAATTTATCGAAAAAATTGAAAGGGAACACACCATGAAAAAATTTGTTTTATTGATGATGGTCTGCGTGCTGGCACTTTCCGGCGCGGTAGTAGCGGCGGATAGCGCCCAACAAGACGACGAAGACCCCATTCGCATTGGTCTGTTGACCGACCTGACCGGCGCGTTGCGGATTTACGGTTATGAACTGCAATACGGCTTTGAACTGGGCCTGATGTATGCCGCCGGGATTGACCCCGCCGACTACGACAGCCTGGAAGAAGCCTTAGCGGATGTAACCCTTAATGGCCGCCCGGTGGAAATTCTGGTGCGTGATAACGCCAGCGACCCCGCCGTTGCCGCCGAACAAGCCCGCGCGTTGATTGAGCGCGAAGGGGTGGAAATTCTTGTTGGTGCGCCGTCCTCCGGCGTGACGCTGGGCCTGCAACAAGTGGCGCTGGACTACGAAGTGATGCTGTTCGTTGCGCCGGGCGCGTCTCCGGCTATCACGGGCGATAACTTCAACCCCAACACCGTGCGCGTCTGCCGTAACACGTTCCAGGACTTTTTAGCCTTTGTGCCGTATGCCAGCGCGGAAATCGGCACGAACTTTGTGCAACTGGCCGCCGACTATGACTTTGGCCGTGCCAGCGCCGCCGCCAGTGAATCCGTGTTCGGTGGGGCAGGCATCAACTTTGTGCGCGAAACCATCTACGCACCGCTAGAAACGACTGACTTTACCCAATACCTGCAAGCGGTGTTGGAATCCGAAGCGGACGTTCTGCTCCCCATCTGGGCGGGCGATACAACCGTTGCGCTGTTCCAACAAATTGATGAATTGGGCGTGGCGGATGCGATGGCGATTGTGGCCGCGTTTAACTCCAATGACATTATGGCCTTCAGCGACCCCAGCACCATTGGCAACGTGTCGTGGATTGTGTATCACTACACCTTCCCGGACAACGACATCAATGACTGGATGGTGGAGCGCCACATCGAATTCTACCCCAACCCGGATACAGGCGCGGTAGACTACCCGGACTTGTTCACGGAATGTGCCTTCGCCAGCGCCCAGGCACTGTACTATGCGCTGGAAGAAACCGACGGTGACACCCTGCCGGAAGCGATGATCCCGGTGATTGAAGGCATGTCCTTTGACGGGCCGAAGGGCACATACTACATCCGCCCCAGCGACCACCAAGCGCTGATGGCGATGTATGTCGCACAACTGACCAACCTCGATGATGAAGCCTACGCCTATTACGATCTGCTGGCGGACATCAGCCCGGCGGACATCATCCCGCCGTGCTTGCTGGTGGGCGAATATGCGGAACGTTGCGAAGGTGACGAAGCCTTCTACGAGATGCTGGCCGAGATGGAAAGCGAAGACTAAGACGCTGTTTTAAAGGCTGGCGCGAAGCCCATCAGCTAAGGGGCTTCGCGCCTTGCCGTTGAATCACATGGTTGGCTCGCTTGCTGGTTGGCGGCACAAGCCACCCGGACAGGCCGACAGGGAAAACACAAAATGACAGACATTATTTTAGCCTCTTATGATTTACGGAAAGAATTCGGCGCGTTGGTGGCGGTGGCGGATGTAAGCATCAACATTGAGCGCAATACGATGCACTCCATCATCGGCCCCAACGGTGCAGGCAAGACCACATTTTTTAACCTGCTGACGGGTAAATACAAGCCCACAAGCGGGCGGGTCATCTATAAAGGTGAAGACATTACCGCGTTGCCGTTTCATCGTCGCGCCCACATCGGCATGGGGCGTTCCTTCCAGATTACCAACATCTTCCCCAATTTAACCGTGCTGGAAAATGCCCGCCTTGCGGCGCAGGCCACCAGCAAGCAGGCGTTCAACTTTTGGGGGACTGCCACCAGCTACCCGGACTTAATCGACCGGGCAATGGAAGTCATTACGCTGGTTGGCTTAAAATCCGACGCGCTCCGCCCGGCGGCGGTCTTGCCGCACGGCGACAAGCGCAAACTAGAATTGGCTATTCTGCTGGCCCCAGACCCGGAAGTTCTGTTATTGGACGAGCCGACGGCGGGCATGGCTTCGGAACAAGTGCCGGAACTGATGGCGATTATCCAGGATGTGCGGCAACAACAGAACAAGACAGTGGTGATGGTTGAACACAACATGAGTGTTGTGATGGGCGTGAGCGATAAAATCACGGTGATGGATCAGGGGCGGTTGCTGGCGGAAGGCACGCCGGAGGAAGTCGCGGCGAACCCCACCGTACAAGCCGTGTACTTGGGCCGCCTGTATGATGATGACGATGAGGGGGTAGCATGAGCGACTCTTTATTGCAGATTGAAAACATCAATGCGTTTATAGAGCAGTTCCACATTTTAGAAGGCGTGACCGCCCATGTGCCCGCAGGCGGGATTACCGTGTTGCTGGGGCGCAACGGCGCAGGCAAGACGACCACGCTCCGCAGTGTGATGGGCATGACCAACGTCACAAGCGGGCATATCCTGCTGGATGGGCAATCCGTCATCGGCAAGAAGCCACACCAGATTGCCAAGCTGGGCATCGGCTATGTGCCGGAACACCGCGCTATCTTCAAAGAGTTGAGCGTGCGCGAGAACCTGCAAATCGCCGCCCGTCAGCGTGATGATGTGGAGCGCACCACCGACTTGATTTTTACGCTATTCCCGGATTTAAAACGGCTGATTAATCTGCACGGCGGCAATCTGTCCGGCGGTCAACAGCAGATGTTAGCCATCGCCCGGGCGCTTGTGCCGGATAACCGCCTGCTGTTGATTGACGAGCCAAGCGAAGGGCTTGCTCCGGTGATTATTGAGCAGGTGATTACCGCCATCCGCGAATTAGCGAAGGACAAGACCGTGCTATTGGTGGAGCAAAACTTCCGGGTGGCGCGCAAATTAGCGGACTATTACGTGATTATTGACGATGGTAAAAGTGTGGCCGCCGGAGAGATGGCGACGCTCGACCCGGATGATGAAGTCGTGAAACGCTATCTGGGCGTGGGGGTACATTAGCATGAACATAACGAATAGCGGCCTCTTGGGGGCTATCTCGCGTAGAGTGCGGGACGGAATGCGCGGGGCTGTTGGCTCTTCAGGGCTTAAAAAGACAGACATTGCGCTGGTTCTGGCAATCCTTGTGGGCATCCTGTTGTTCTCGTTTTATTCATCGCGGGGCAATCTTGGCTCGTTCAGCATCACGCTTTTGTCGGGGATGTTCCAGGGCACGTTGCTTTTTCTGGTCGCGGCGGGGTTATCGCTGGTGTTCGGCTTGATGGATGTGCTGAACTTCGCGCAGGGCGCATACTTTATGGTGGGCGCGTACCTGGCGTATGACATCCAGCACACGGGCGGCATCATTGATGTGAATATCGCCGACCCGGGACTGCGCTTTATCTTCGGCGTGGTGGTGGCAACGGTGGTCGGCGCGATACTGGGCGTCATCCTGGAAGCCTTTTTGCGCCCGGTGTATAAGCGGCCTTTGTTCCTGCTGGTGCTGACGTTTGGCGTGTCGATTATTATGCTGGAGGGCATCAAGAAGTTCTATAGCGTGACGCCCTACACATGGACGGAATACTTCAGCATCCGGCAGGCGCAGTTCACATTTTTTGGGCAGAACTTCAGCCAGTATCGGCTGTTTGTGATTGTCGTCGGCCTGGTGCTGATGGTCGGCATTTCGCTACTTTTAAGGCGAACACGCATCGGCATTATCATCCGGGCAGGCGTGCAAGACCCGGAGATGGTCAGCGCATTGGGAATCAACGTGCGGGCGGTGTTCACGATGGTGTTTACGCTGGGCTGTGCGGTCGCCGCGTTTGGTGGGGCGATTGCCGCGCCGTTTTTGGGGGCGACGATTACGATGGGCAGTACGTATCTGGTGGCCGCGATTGCGGTGATTGTGCTGGGTGGGCTGGGCAGTTATGAGGGCACGGCCATCGGCGCGATTATCGTCGGGCTGGCGTTGTCGGCGATGCAACAGTTCGGAATCAGTGTGAACCAACCGGTGCTTGCCAGCATCACGCCGATGCTGTTACTGGTGATTATCCTGCTGGTGCGCCCGCGTGGGTTGTTCGGGGAGGAGCGTTAAATGAGGCCACAATCGACATTAAGCGGCAGGTTACCCGCCTGGCGTGTCTTCTTGAATGACCATTGGCTCCATATTCTGATTCTGGCGTTTTTAATCATCTTCCCGCATCTGGTCGGGTGGGTTAGTGGGGATAGCCCGTTTGGGCGGGTGCGCGGCGCACGGGTGATTATGGCGGGAGAGTCCACTTACTGGCAGGCCGTCTTTATAGAAATCTTCGCGCTGGCTGTGCTGGTGATGAGCTATAACCTGATGTTTGGCTTTACGGGTGTTATTTCGTTCGGCCATGCGTTGTTCTTCGGCTTGGGGGGCTACACCGTCGGAATTATCGTGCAGAATTCCGGCCTAGACCCGATGATGGCGTTTATCATCGGCGTGCTGATGGTTATTCTGCTGACCGCGATTGTCGGCCTGCTGATGGGATTAGTCTCCTTGCGGCTGAAGGGCGTGTACTTTGCCATCTTCACGTTAGCCGTCGCGGAAATGGCGTGGCTGTATGTGCGGAGTTGGCCGTACACACGCGGCGAAGACGGCCTGACCATCGCTAGCCTACCGGAACTGCTCGACCCGGAACGTAACCGCCTGGCGGTGTACTATCTGGGCTTGGGTTTGTTCGCGCTGTCTTTCTTCCTCATTCGCCGTCTGGTGAAGTCTCCGGCGGGCACGGTGTTTCAGGCCATCCGGGAAAATGAAGACCGTGTACAGGCCATCGGCTATAACCCCTTGCGCTACAAGCTGTTATCAATTGTAGTCGCCAGTGTGCTGGCAGGTCTGGCGGGTGTGCTGATGGGCATGTTGAACAAAAGCGCCCGCCCGGAATTAATGGGCGTGGGCTACACGGTGGATGCCTTGCTCATCACGATCATCGGCGGGGTGGGCACATTGGCCGGGCCGGTCATCGGCACAACGGGCTTGCATCTGCTGGAATTATGGGTGCGTGAATCCAGCATGATATTCTCGCTTAATCTCGGCTTGTTCACATTGCAGATTGACTTCGCGCAGGATTGGGTGCTGATACTGGGCGCGGTGTTTGTGCTGGTGGTGCTGGTCTTCCCGTATGGGGTGGTGGGCACATGGTACAAACTAAGGGCGCAACTGCGTACACAGTGGGATAAGCGATTTACACGCGGCGACGCATCCGTGCAAGACGCCGTTTTTGAGGTTTGATGCCGTAAATGATGTCATTGGGCGGCGGCGTTTTGTATGCGACATTCTCCGCCGCCCTTATGCCTGGTCTGCCCGCAACACACGCTGGAACGCGGCCAGCAAGTCCCCGCGTTGCTCGTAGCCGCTTTCGCTCAATTCACTAAACGTCACATACACCCCGCGCCGACACCGCCGCAACAAGCCCATCATCAGCCGATACAGCGCCGCCTGAGCGACTACAATCTCGTTTTCTTCCGTCCACTTTTCCCCAACTTGCCAGTTGAGGGCTAAAACATGCGGGTTCGTCAATGGCTGGAAGACGCGCTCCGACCAACCGGAACCACTGACGTTAAGCCAGAATTGAAAATCCACCGGGCGATTACTGAGCAAATAAGTATAAGCAGGCGCGATCAACACAGCATCGCGGTGATGTGTCTCCTGCCAGCCTGCGAGATACTGGTCTGCGATGATGCCCGCGTTGACCATCTCGATATACTCCTGTGCGGCGGATTTGCCCGTGGGTTCTGCGCCGGATTGCGTCATCATCTGCCGGAACTTCTGTGCGGAGTTGATGAGGTTGGCGGCCACCGTCGCCGCGTCCTTGTTGGGGATTTCCGATGTATCATGGAAGCCAAACCCGGCCTGCGAAAGCACCTCACCAAATAAGCGGCTGAAGAAGTGGTCTAAATCCGGCAGGGCGTCGGTGTGGTAGGCGGTCAACCACTGGCGCAGACGCTCGTAACGCTCCCCGATGAAGAACGTGACGCGCTCCTGCAAGTTGGGGGCGAGGGCTTCAAAGGGCAGGAAGGTGGGGCGGTTGTCCTCGATTTTATAGGCATAGCGCGCCAGCAGTTGCGCCCGCACAAGGTCAATCCCGGCGATGGATTGCATCAGCGTATAGGCGATGTCGAACATCGTCGGCGGGATGCCCCACGCAGGATGCGCGACCTGCGCCAAAATGAGCAGGGCTTGGGCGGCTGGTTCTTGCCGTAAACTCCGCGAAGGGCGGTGCGAACGTACCGGCACGCCCGCGCTTTCCAGATGGTTCATCAGGCTAAAGCGCAGAGCATCGGACACATACGGCGCGATGACCACAATCTCACCGGGCGCGATGCCGTCCTGCTCGACCAGCCGGATGACTTCCGTTGCAACACCGCCGACCATCTGCGGGTGATAGCGGAAGGACTCGTGCGCGAACGCCGCCCGCACCTTGTCGCCCCCATCCGTCGGCACGGTGACGGCGGTCAGGCTGTGTGCCAGCGCCGCGCTGAAGGCTTGCACCTCCGCGCCCATCACAAAGGAGTCAGTCAGGCGGATTTGTTGTTCACAGGTGGGCGGCAGGATGGCGGCGGCGTTATCGTCATCCGCGCCCAGAAACTGCCGATACCCGGCGTCTTCATCGTACAGGATGAGCGCCCCCTGTGCCTGCTGGATGACTTCCTGCAGGATGGTATGGGCGAAGGGCGTGTCTTCTTCCACATTATCCGCGATGACCTGCCGTGCAGAGGTGAACAACCAGCTTTTGACGGGTTCCAGTTGCCACAAGGCTTTAAATGCTTCAATCTGGAGCGAAAAATCCAGCAGGTTGTAGTCCAGGCAATAAGCGCGGAACAGGTGGGCGCAGGTTTGCACATCGTCATACATGCGCGTCTGGTCGTGGTCGCCCGTCCATGCGGATTTTAAACGCTCCGCGATTTCCGTATACTCAAAGTCATCAATCACCGCCGCTTTGTTCAGGTTGTCAATAACCTGGCTGTACAAGCGGTTGCGGTCAATTTTGACACTATCAAAATACCCGTTCAGGTCAATCTGCGGCCCGGCGACACGCGCCATAAAATATTGGGCGGTTTCCAGTGTCAGGAACACCGGGCGGCGCTCTGGGTGTGCAAAGCCGAAGCTCTGCGGCAGAAGCGGCCAGAACAAATCAACCGCACGGCGGGCGATAGAGCCGAGTGTGGTTACGCTGACCTGTGCGCCTGCCGAGTTATCATCACTGTTCAGAGCGTCATGGTAGGGCACGGCAACCGTTTGTTGTGGGAGCAAGACCGTTATCTGCGTGGCGGGTGTTTTGGCCTTCAGCAGATGCTTAAGACGCTCCACGCCGACGGTACTTTTGCCCGTACCGGCGATGCCATGTACGAAAAACTTTGCGCTCTTTTTAGCGCGGATGATGTCCCGTTGGGCAGGGGTGAGCTTAAAAGCAGGCATGGCTAAAAAATGGACAATTTTGCTGGACGTATTGTCCGCGAAACGGGGCGCAAGCGTGGCACAATACGGTTACGATGTGTTTCGTCGCTCATCAGCAGAATCTCCGTTATCCCCTGTTTTTTGTAAGCCGCCGGGACTTCTGTCAATCCCGGCGGCTTGATTGTATCGTGGGTGGCGTGCTTGTGTTAGTCGTTGGTGCGTGGGTCGAGCGCGTCGCGGATGCCATCCCCGATGACATACATCGCCAGCACCGTAATGGCAATCAGCAAGCCGGGGAATACGACCAGATGCGGCCCTCTGGAGAAGAAGGTCTGCGAATTGGTGAGCATGTTGCCCCATGTGGGGGTGGGGGGTTGCACACCCAGCCCTAAGTAACTGAGTGCGGCTTCCGTCAACAACAGCCCGCCGATGTCCTGCGCCAGAGTCACAATGACGATAGACAACAGGTTGGGCATGATGTGCATAAACATAATGCGGATGTCCGACGCGCCGATTGACCGCGCACTCACCACGAATTCACGTTCCCGTAGCGACAGCGTTTCGCCGCGAACAAGCCGCGTTGTGCCCGTCCAGCCCAGAAAGCCCAAAATCAAAATCATCGTTGTGGCATTCGGCCTTAGCACCGCCGCGAGAATCAACAGCAAAAAGAGCTGAGGGATGGAATTCAGCGTCGTGATGAACCACATCACGAAGTCGTCCACGATGCCGCCATAGAACCCGGTGAGGATGCCCACCGCCACACCAATGAACAATGACAGCAAAGCCGCCGCCAGCGCAATCCGCATAGAAATCTGCCCGGCATACGCCAGACGGGTGAGTTGGTCGCGGCCTAAGTCGTCCGTGCCCAAGAAGAACTTACCGCTATCAATCGGATAGAACACGTCAGGCCCGGTGGAACGATAGCTGACATCCAGCCCGCTTTCCAGTAATGGGGCGGAAAACGAAAAGCCGACCAACAACAGCAGGACAAACAAGAAAGAAAGCGTCAGATAATCCTGGCCGAGACGATACAACGCCTTAGAATAAAGCGACTGACCTTTAAGCTGTTTGGCCCCTTCCAGGCTGACGATGCCTTCGTCATCCGTGACCGCCTTGAATTCTCGTATCTTGCGCGGTGGCGAGACACGCGGCAAGACAGCCTGTACGATGTAAGCGAACGCGCCCACCAGTGCTAACCAGAAGCCAGGACGGAGCGCGTCCTGCACATCCGCCAATGGGTATTTGTTGAAGAACAGGAAGTAATAGAGCAAGGCGACTAGCCCGACAATAAACTGTGCCCATCGCGTCGCTTTTCGCCACGATGGGACAAACATCCCGAACAACGCCAACGCTAACCCGGCCACCGCCGCGAATAGCGGGAAGCCAATGGATACGGTGATGAATTCCGTGTAATAGGCATCGTTGAGTAGCTCGTTACCTGTGAAGGTTTTTTCGCCTTCGATGAAGAGCGAATTTAACGGCTCTTCCAAAACAATGTTATGTGTAGAAAAAGCCGGACGCTGTAATGCGGAAAACAACGCGCCTGTGGGCTGTGGCAAGCCCGCCGTCGCGCCGAATAGCTCCGGGCGAATATCCGGGCGGCTAATCCACGGCAGGAGGAAGAACCCCACCAGCATAATCACCGCGCCAGCCAGCACGATCATATCCGGCAAGGAAAAAGGAGAAATCTTCTTGGTTTCTGGTTGTGTCGTCGTTAACATGGATGTCTCCCCCTTATGAGAACCGAATACGCGGGTCAATAATCGCGTACAGGATGTCCGATATAATGTAACCGGCAATCGTGGCGATAGACCCAATCACAACAATCGCCATAACAAAGGGGTAGTCCAGGCTGGTAATGGAGGCTAACGCCTGCCTGCCTAAGCCCGGCCAGGAGAAGATCGTTTCCGTGATGACCGCGCCCCCGATGAGGCCGGTAATGGCTGGCCCAAAAAAGGTTGCGATGGGTATGAGCGCGTTCCTGGCTCCGTGCGTAAACCAGATAGACCGTGAGGATAAACCCTTCGCATGGGCAGTGCGGATGTAGTCCTGCCCGATAACGTCCAGCATGGATGTCCGCATATAGCGCGAATACCCCGCGATGTATACCGTGCCCAATGTGAACACCGGCATAATCAGGTATTCCAGACGCTCATAGATGGGCGGGCAACCACCGCCCCCGCGTGAGATGCTGGCGGTGGGTGAACACCTCTGCGAGGTGGGCAACCACCCCAACCACGAAGCAAACACCAGGATGAGGATAAGCCCTAGCCAGAAGTTTGGTACGGCGTTGAAGATAACGGCCACCACACGCGAAATGTTATCAAACCAGCCACCGCGATTAATGGCCGCCAGAATGCCGACGGGGATGCCGACTAAAATCCCGACAAGCAGGGCGGCAGTCGTTAGCTCTATCGTCGGGACGATGTACTGGCCGATGAGATCCATCACCGGGCGGCGTCCCTGGATAAACGATTGGCCGAAGTCGCCCCGCAGGATGCCGCGCCGTGTTCCCCAGGAGTCCAGTTCACCGTCGCCGGTTAGGTCACGCTGACGCCAGTCATCACCGGCCAGCCAGTGAATATACTGCACCAGCCAGGGGTCGTTCAGCCCTAGTCGGCGCTCGATGCGCTCGCGCTCTCCGGCGGGCAGGCTGGGGTCGAAGGCCAGCGTAGCGGCGGGGCCGCCCGGCGCGGCGGACATAATGAGATAAGAGAGAAAAGTAATTCCAAAAAACGTGGGTATCGCTTGGATTAAACGCCTAACGATATATCGAAACATAGTCTATAACTCCAAAGGTTGCTGATGATAACCACAAACACCATCAGCCCAAACGTTATAAGCAGAATTTTGAGGCTAGTATAGCAAAAAAAGCGGAGGGGGTCTTGAGTTAGTTTTTGCCCATACTGCCAAACACCTGCCGAACCATCGGCAAACAGTCTTTAACAAAAACACCGGAGCAACAAATGAATGCTACTCCGGTGTTTTACCAGTGGTTGTTTAGTTGCCTAAACGTCCCAGCTTAGTTGGAGGAAACCAGCCATTCAGTGACGTTCCAGAATAGTTGTGCCGGGAAGGGATCGAAGCCTTCTACGGTATCACTTGCGGCATAGAAACCATTTTGCGTGAAGAGCCAGATGTAAGGCATTTCTTCTTGCATGATTTCTTGCATTTCGTAGTAGATTTCCGCACGGTCTTCTAACACACAGCCGGGGCTGTTAAGCGCGGCTTCTTCAAGCTCATAGTAACGCTCGTTGTAGAAGGAGGTGAAGTTGAAGCCGCTATTCGGCTCATCGGCGGCGGCGCCGAACAATTGCACGGTGTTCGGGTCATCCGGGTAGCCATTTTGCCAGCCGAGAATGAAGCTGTCGAAGGTTTGACCGTCCATGATTTCCAACAACACGTTAAAGTCGATGGTCTGGAAGTCAACTTCGATACCGATGCGGCCCAGTTCGTCCTGAACCAGCGCGCCGATGGCCTCACGACGGGTGTTACCGGCGTTGGTCAGCAGTTCAAAGCTCATGGCAGTGCCTTCGAAGCTTTCATCAACTTCGGTGGCATACAGACAGCCCTGGCACACCAACGGGTTGCTGGCGCTGGGGGCGGCGCTTGCATCTGCAGGCACCCAACCGGCTTCAGCCAATAGGTCAAGCGCGAGTTCCACGTCATATTCACGCGGCGGCAGGTCGGCGTTGTACGCCCAGCTTTGCGGGATGATATGGGCGGTCATACGGCCACCTTCGCCGAAGACGGCGGTTTCGATCATCGCTTCGATGTCGATAGCGTGGGCTAACGCCTGGCGAACCAGAACGTCACCGAAGATCGGGTGCAGGCCTTGGTCAATACGGTTGCCGTCAGCGTCCAACGCGGGTTGCGGGTTGGTCGGGTCGGCTAAGTTCAAGCCCATGTAGTCCCACACGTTGCCGGGGAATTCATAGGTTTGGATGCCGGTTGCGCCGCGAATGTCGTTACGACGGTTCACGGGCGGGCCGTTCAGCACGTTGATTTCACCGACGAGCAATTGCTCTACCTGTACGGTTTGGTCAGCAGATACAACCTGTACGAAGCCGAAGGGGGCGACGTAGCCCAACGGGGCGAAGCTGTAGTCGTCGTTACCGAGCAAGCTGGTGGTTTGGCCGGGGATGCTCTCGAAGAACGTGAACGGGCCACTGGTGACAGTCGGCGCGAGGTTCCAGTCGAGGTTCGCTAACCCGTCGGGACCAACTTCTTCCACGAAACCGCTATACAGGTGGCTGGGGATGACCTGCAAGGCGGCGGCTTGGTTGAGTGCGGTACAAGCCGGGCTTTGGAAGGTGACTTCTAAGGTGTAGTCATCAATGACCTGTACGTCAGCAATAGTGCTGAGCAAGTAGCCACGCGGGTGGCCGACTTCCGGTGTATTGATGAGTTCCCAGCTTAAGGCAACATCGTTGGCGGTGATGGGTGCGCCATCGCTCCAGGTCAGGTTGTCACGCAGGTTGAAGGTGTAAACGAGGTTATCGTCAGACACTGTCCAGTCTTCCGCTAATGCGGCAGGGGCGCCTGGGATAATCTGGGCGGCTTCCGGGTCTACACCCAGCAGGCCGATGTACATTTGACCGACAACAGCGTTGCAGGCGGTATCTGTACAGAAAACTTGGCTAAATGTAGCCGGTGCGCTACCAAAGGTAGACGTTACAATCACGCCACCGTCTTCACCGGGGTCGTCTTGGGCGGCGGCGGGAATCACCAACGCGCTAATGACAGCCACCATGAGTGCGGCAACCAACAAACGGACAAGGTTTTTCATACTTTTGGTCTCCTTAAAATAAGTATGCCTTAAAGGGGAGTGTACCAGATGCCAACACGAGGTTATACAGCAAAGGTACACAAAGCGAAACGGTGTTATCTTTTACATTTTTTCTATGGTTCATGTTAAAGACTACAATTTCGCTTATTGTTCCTTTATTGTAGCGTTAAAAAACGAAAGATACAAATTCTAGTTTGAACCTATTAAATCACCCGCCCTGCCAAAAGTTCACGTAGTACAGCATCTTTATCATCTAATAATACGCCGACGACCTCCGCCAGAACGAACCTGCTCCCCCGATTGTAAGCCTGCTCATAGTCGCGGGGGGGCATCCTGTCTTGCAGAACTTTGATCGCATGGCGGGAAAGGGCGTCCACGTCTTTAATCGTCGCCGGGTGTTGAATCGCCAGCCCGATAATTTCAGCCGCTTGTGTTTCGCGGCCAACTTCCGCCAATGACCGCGCCAGCCCCACCAGCGATTCCAGCAGGACGGGCAAGACCTGTAACTCCCATAGGGTCGTAATAGCCTGGTAGAACACCTCTGCTGATTTAGGTAAATCCCCCATCAGCAGATGCACAAAGCCCAGATTATTCATGATGACGGCTTCGCCCCAACGGTCACCGATGGCGCGGAACTGTGCGATAGCCTGCGCGTAGGCTTCGCTGGCGGGGGTGTAATTGCCCTGTGTAGCATGGAAGACGCCCTGCGCGTTTAACACCCGTGCCAGCCCGTAGCGGTCACCGGTTTGGCGCACAGCGTTCAAGGCGGCGTACAGATGCGGCCAGCCTGCATCCACATCCCCCTTTTGATAGAAGAGCTTGCTTAACGAACGGTAGATGTGCCCCAGCGCGTTGTTATCTTTGATGTTCTGCGCGATTTCTACGGCTTCGTTTAAGTAAATGGCGGATTGCTTGTACTCACCGAGATTAACCTCCACCTCGCCCAGATGGCCTAAGGTCATCGCCAGATTATGCCAATCCTCTGCCTCGCGGGAATGGCTGGCGCTCCGTTTGAAGCTGGCACGGGCGGCGGCATAATCCCCTTTTTTGACGGCTAACAACCCTTGCTTTTGCAGGATAGCCCCCGTGAGTGCTTCGTCGCCTAAAGGGTCTGCGATGACTTCCGCGACACTGAACTGATGCCCGGCCTGGCTATAGTTGCTCAACCCTAAGTGGGCTTCGCCTAAGCGCATGGTCAACCGGGCACGCAGGCGTTCGCGCTCCGGTGTGTCATCCGGTGGGGATAGAACCAGCGCCCGTTCCAGCACATCAATCGCTTCGCTATAAGCGCAGATGTTGAGTTGCATCTCGCCACTGATGCGGGCGTAAATGGCTTCGCGCTCGGTGTCTCCGGCGATGCGCCAATGCCGCATGAGCGCCGGTGCATTCTCTAGCAGATTGTGGGTGGTGGCCTCGATGCCTAAAGCGGCCTTGCGATGGACTTCCGCTTGTTGCATGGTCGGGATGCTTTGCTGGAGTGCCTGACGCAGTTTGTCGTGTGTAAAGCGCCAGCGTTCATCCACGACTTCCAGCACGGCGGCCTCCGCACAGGTTAACAGCCAGTGTTCAATATCAACATGCGGCGCACATTCCGCCAGCACCTCCGGTACAATGTCGCGCCCGATGACGGCGGCCAACTCCAGCAGGGGGTAGGCTTCCATCGGGATGCGTTCCAGGCGTTGTTGGAAGACGTGTTGCACGCCACCGGCATAGATGTTGTGCGGTAACGTCATACGCCCAATCTGCGATAAACTCCCGGCGCTATCCGCTAATGCGCGGATGACCTCCACTAAAAAGAAAGCGTTGCCTTCCGTTTGGTTTTGCAGGAAGTCAATCACCGGTTGGCGGATGTTCTTTGTGCCGATGATTTGCGCGGTAAAGTCCTTGATTTCCTCTCGTGTCAGGCGTTCTAAAATCAAGGTCTGCGCGGCGGGGATATGCTCCGGTAATTCCGGCAATTCATCATTGCGATAATTACCAATGAACAAAAACGGGAGTTCCTGCGCCATGTTCGCTAACGGCTTTAAGGGTTCCAGGCTTTCTATCGCCCACTGCAAATCTTCCATGATAAGCACAATAGGGCGGGTCTGTTGGCGGATGAGGTCGGTGATAGCCCCGACAAGGCGCTGTTGGCCTTCGCGCCCGCTAAGCTCTGGCGGGGTGGGGAGGGTGCGCTCCAACAACGTTTCAATATCTGGCACCAGTTCACGCAGGATGGCGGCGGCGTGGTCGTCGATGTCCACCTCTAACGCCAGATGCCGCAGGGGGATGCGCCATAGCTGGTAGGGCAGGCTGTTTTCACGCTGGATCGTACTCCGCAGGACGAGCGCCCCGGCGATGAGGGCTTGCGTGCGGATTTCATCCACCAGGCGCGATTTACCCACACCACTTTCCCCGCCGATGAGCCACGCACTGCCGACATGACCGAACGCGGACTGTAGCGCGGCCTTTAATTGGTTCATCTCGCTATCCCGCCCGACAAAATCCGCGCTTTGCAGGTAACTCTCGCGGATGAGGTCACTTTCCGGCGGTGGGGTCGCGCCAATGCCAACAGCCAGCGTATTGATGACGGTGTGCGCGTCCGCGATGCGCTCGGCGGGGTCTTTGGCTAACAACGCGGCCAATAGCATCTGTAATTCCACCGACACATCCAACGTGTGAACGTCCGGCTCTTTAAAGGCAATATCCCGCAGTAGCGCGTGGACGTTGGTTACATCAAAAGGATGGCGTTGTGCGAAAATCTCGTAAGCCATCACACCGACAGCGTACAAATCCGACGCTTCGGTATGGGGGGCATTGTTCAGGATTTCCGGCGGGAGATACGCCACCGTGCCGATGACCGTGCCGTTCGATTCTTCCTGCTGGCGACTCAGCGTGGCAAGGCCAAAATCCAGCACTTTGACCTGACCGCGCATCACCATCACGTTTTCCGGCTTGAGGTCACGGTGCAGGATGCCGCGTCGGTGCAGGTAGGCTAAGGCTTGCAACATCTGTGTTAATAAACGGATTTGCTCTTTAGGGGGGGATTGTTTGGCATACTGGATGATGGTCTGGTGGTCTTCCAGCAATTCCATTGTAAAGTAGGGCTTTTTGTCAGCATCAAAACCATAATCCAATACGCTGACGATGTTGGGATGCCGGAGCGATGCCAGCAGTTTAAACTCTTGTGCGAGGGCATACCTTAGGTTGCGGGCAGTATTGGTGAGGTTACTCGCATTGGGCAAACTTACCGACTTCAGCGCGATATGTTGACCAGTCAGGCGGTCTAATGCCCGGTAGACAACGCCCATGCCACCCCGCCCAATCTCATCAATGATACGATAGCGGCGACTGACGATGCCTTCCTGATGAAAACTCATGTTTAGCTATTATCCTTGTACTCCGTAGCCTTTAGATTTTAGCGCGTCTTGCTGAATTGGCAACGCATCCGCACATATGAGAGTATGAACGTGATTAAAAATCTGCGTGGGGCAGGGCAGATGTGATACAATTTTAGCAGAAAGGCGGGCACAGTATGGGCGAAATAGAACGCGAACAACTGCGATTAGCGATAGAACTAGAGCACATCCGCAAGCGGGCGCGGCTGTTTATGACGGTGGATATTATCATCGCCAACTTGTTTATCAGTGCCGGGCTTGCCGCCGGGTTTTTTCTGGGTGCTATCTTCCTGATGTTTTTGCTGGGGCTTTTTGTTGCGTCTCCGTTTATCCTGCACGCGCTCTATCTGGAATGGCGCTTTCGCCCGATAAGCGGCGGCAGGCGTATGACCCACGCGGAGCGCATCGAAGCGGAAGTTGAGCGCCGCCTGCAAGAAGCCATGAAGCGCAAACATGACGACTTACACCCACCCGCACTTGCGGAGCCTGTCTCGCTGGAAGACCTGTTTATTGGGGATGATGGCGAGTTGTATTCTGCCGATGAAGATACTACAATGAATCGTAATAAGGCTTAACCCAAACCTGATGAGGCTTACTGGAATATGGCACAAAATATCTCCACCCAAGATTTAACCCCACAAGCGCCGACAAGCGTTGATGCTACCACGCGCAAAGCGGAAAATGCGTTTAGCTTTGCGCTGGTGTTCTCCGGGATTCGGTGTGTGTTGATGTACGCTTTTCTGCCGTTCGTGTTACCTGCTATCGGCCTGGCGGGGGATTTTTCCGCGATGGTGGATTTAGCGATTAACTTTATCGCCATCGGCGCGATTTTGTACAGCGTTCGCACGTTCTGGCGCGTGGATTATAAGTACAAGTGGCACTATCTGCCGGTGGCAGGTGTGGCGCTGACCATCATCGGCGCGTTCATCGTGCAGGATGTTCTCGTGCTGGTGGGGTAAGTCATCCACCCACTTTGTTTTACAGGATGGGCGGCGTTTCGGGGTGCAATCATCCGCGCCGCACCTGCGCCGCGCCGTTGCGTCTGCTCATCCACAAGTTGACGCGAACTGAACATGGGCTATGCCACCAGTTCCGCCCGCAATTGCTCGATTGCCTCCGCCGTGACGCCTGCCGCGTCCTGCAAATACGCCTCTATACTGCCGTAACGCTCGCGGATGTGGGCTAACGTGCCCGCCATAATGCGCGGTTCGCTGACCAGTACCGGCCATAAATCATCCGCGCGGATGCCCAAAACAGAATAACGGCCAATCGCTTTTTGTGCATAAGCATAATAATCGTTGTAATGATGGTTGCTGAGGGTGTAATCCGCGATAATGGTTTCGTCCGGTACACCCAGTAACGCCAGAATCAGCGCGACGGCGACGCCTGTCCGGTCTTTGCCGGCGGTGCAATGGATTAACGCCGGGCGGTTTTCCGCTTGTGCGATGTGGTTAATCACCGTGCCAAAGACCTGTGCGTTTCTGTCCACGACCACATCGCGGTAGAGCTTTAACATCATATCGCGCAAGGCCGCCTTGTTGAACAACAACGCCCGCAGGCGTTCCAGTTGGTTGTCCTTGTCTTCGGTGGCAAGTGGCAGGGGATAGTACGTGACTCCGTGCGGCAGAATGTCTGGCGCGGGCGTGCTTTCTTCCACACTGCGGAAGTCGAACACACACTGGATGCCCCGCGCTTGCAGGCTATCCAGCCCGGCTTGCGTCAGCTTATCCAACCCGCCACTGCGATACAGCACCCCACGCTTGACCGTGCGCCCGTCTGCGGTTTTGTAGCCGCCCACCTCACGGAAGTTCACAACATGCGCCACCGGGATGAAGCGTTCGCCGCCGTCGTGCGCGTCTTCCGCAAGGGGTTGGATGAGGCTATCCGCAGATGGGTAAACCACCTGTTCCCCTTTATTGCGCGTCTTGCGTAGAACCCACCACGTCCCCAGCACACCGCCTAATAAAGCGATTATCCAGCGCATAAATTTTGCCCTCCTGTTATGTGTGGTCTTTATTGGATTGTTGCCCATTTATGACCGTTCTGCTAGATTAGAATATACTTCAATCAGGTGGCTAGGGTTCCGCTATACAGTTAGGTCTGCGACCGAGCGCCACGCCATGCAAAGACATGTCCACCTAAAGGGATAAAAGACCAGAGGGGGTAGGTTGAGGTAGGCTTTTATACGCCTATCGCTTGCTTACGGTTATCCCGAAAGGTTGTCTTGTGTTTTCTCCGCGCATTATTGCTATTCTATTGGCGTCGTTCGTCACGTTGATATGGTCATTCTCGTGGGTGCTTATCAAAATCGGCCTGGAAGATATGCCGCCGCTAACCTTTGCTGGCCTGCGTTATTTTCTGGCGTTTTTGTGCTTGCTGGCGTTAAGTTCATCATCGCCATCGGTGCGCGTGGAATTCCGTGCATTGGGGCGGCGCGGCTTTGCGCGGCTGGCGGCGATGGGCATTGTGTTGTACGCGGTGGCGCAGGGCGCACAGTTCGCCGCGCTCATCTACCTTCCGGCGGTTACACTCAGCTTATTCCTCAATTTTATCCCGTTGGTGGTGGTGGTGATTGGCTTCTACTGGCTACAGGAACGCCCCAGCATGATGCAACTGGTGGGCATTGGCATCTTTGTGATGGGCGTTCTGCTTTACTTTGCGCCGTTTGAAGGGGTGGATTTGCCCATCATCGGCGTGTTGATTGGCGCGTTATGCGTGGTTGCCAATGCGGTAGCTAATGTGTTTGCGCGGGATGTGAATCAGGCGGCCAACATCAGCCCGATGCTGATTACGACGGTAAGCATGGGCGTCGGCTCTGCATTGTTGCTGGTGGCGGGCTTGCTGACGGAGCCATTCCCGGCGCTGGATGGACAAAGCCTGCTGATTGTGGTGTGGCTGGCGGTGGTGCATACCGCCTTTACCTTCACCGTGTGGAATAGCACATTGCGGACTTTGCCCGCCGTTGAATCCAGCGTCATCAATAACATGATGATTATTTATATCGCGGTACTGGCGTGGTTGTTCCTGGGCGAGGCGCTGACGTTGCAGGCCATCATCGCGCTATTGATTGCGTTTTGCGGCATCCTGATGGTGCAGGTGATGCCGCATCGCAAACCGCTAAAAGGGCGAGTCGAACTGCGCGAAGCGCGGTAATTGCTGGTCTTTTTCGGACAAAATCGGCGTGCTAATCGGCCAGTCAAAGCCTATGGTCGGGTCATCCCAGATGAGACCGGCGGCGGCGTGGGGCGTGTAGTCGTTATCCACCTTGTACTGCACGCTGGCGCCGGCGCTTAATACACAGAAGGCGTGCGCGAAGCCACGCGGGATGTACAGCATCTTGCTGTTTTCCGCGCTCATCTCCAGCGCAAGGTGTTGGCCGTAAGTGGCGGAAGCGCGGCGTAAATCCACGATGACATCCAGGATTGCGCCGTGCAACACGCGCACGAGCTTGGTCTCTGTATAGGGCGGTAGCTGGAAGTGAAACCCGCGCAACACCCCCTGCACGGAATACGATTGATTATCCTGCACCCAATCCGTGACAAGGCCGTGTTGGGCGAAGGCTTGCTTTTGGTAAGGCACGGTAAACGCGCCGCGTTCGTCGTGGAACACGGGCGGCGTGATGCAATATACGCCGTCAAAGTCCAGGGCTTCAAACTGCATAGAATGTCCTTTTGTTGTGTCGTTGCTTCAACGAGTCTCTGGGTAGGCTAAAGGGCGGTCATTAAAAGCGGGCGTTGCTTGGTGATGACGACCGTATGCTCAAATTGCGCGGCCAACCCGCCGCCTTTGGTCTTCAACGTCCAGCCATCCGCCATTGTCTTGATGTGGCGCTCGCCGTAAGTCAAGAAGGGTTCCAGCGTAATCACCATGCCTTCCGTCAGGCGTTGCCGCGCACGTCGGTTATGATGAAACGGCACAGAGGGGCGCTCGTGGATGCCACGCCCGACGCCATGCCCGCCGAGTTCCTCAATCACTTCGTAGCCGTTTTTATGCGCGAAGCCTTCTACCAGCCGCCCAATCTCGGAAATTTGTACGCCTGCCCGCGCTGTCTCAATGGCAATTTCCAGTGCTTGCTGGGTGGCGTCCACAAGCGCCTGTATCTTCGGCGCGACGGGTGGCACGGGGAAGCTCCGCCCGGTGTCGCCCCAATAGCCATCTTTCTCTGCGGAAACATCAATGTTTACCACGTCGCCGGGCTGTACCACGCGCTCACCGGGAATACCATGCGCGGCTTCATCGTTGATGCTGATGCAGGTGTGGCCGGGAAAGTTGTAGGCTAAAATCGGCGCGGAATTTGCGCCCTTCTTCTTCAGGTAGGCCGCGCCGATTTCGTCCAGTTCTTTGGTAGTGATTCCGGGCTTGAGGTGTTCGGCCATGAGGTACATGGTTTCCGCACAAATTTTGCCAATGGTCATCAAGCCGATTAAATCACGATCATTTTCAACGGTCATTTAAGTATCCTTATCCCGTGATATTGTTGATTGTTTACTGAAACAGCAGATTAACCACGTCCATGTGTGCCATCAGTGCCTCCGCACGCGCCTGGATGAGCGGCGTCTGCCCGGTTAAGTCGGTCAGGCTCCCGTTCTTCTCGATGATGCACACCCGGCTAAAGCCCATCGCCAGCACATCTGCGATGGCCTGCACCGGATCAATGCCGGACGCACTGAGCGCCTGCGGGTTGTATTCCATGATGAGGGCTAACCCCGGCGACGCGGCCATGATGCCAGCCATCCCGCGCAGGGCGGCCATCTCCGCGCCTTCAATATCCATCTTCACCACATCCACCCGCCCGATACCCAGTTCTTGCAGATATTGGTCAATGGTTGTCGTGCGGACGGTGAACTTCTCTACGGGCATATCCGCCGCCAGACGGGGCGCGATGTCGTCTTTGCCCGCCTGTGACTTCTGCAAATCGCGCAGGCTTTCATCATAGTGCAGCGACCCACTAGCGGACATCATCAAATAATCGTATAACTCCGCCGTGCCTTCACGGTCGGCCACCGCGACTTGTGCGACGGTGACATTTTGCCATGCGCTGACGTTGCGCGTCAGCGTTTGGACGGTGTGCGGATGTGGCTCGAAGGAGACGACGCGCCCGCCTTCCCCCACCAAACGCGCAAAACGCCGCGCATAATACCCCACATGCGCCCCCACATCCAACACCACCATGCCCGGCTTGACCAACCCTGCCACCTGTTGCACGGTTTCCTGCTCGTGGCGGCCTGTCAACAGTTCCAGCCGAAACCACAGTGGGTCATCCGGCATGGTGTGGAAGTTCTGCGCCCGTTGCATCACAGGGAGGATGGCGCGGGTAATCGCCCAATGTAGCCCGGCGTGTATAGGGCGGATGCGCTTTAGGGTCTTGCGGTAGATGCTCAGGCCGGAATCAAAGACTAGGCTCATGCGGGTTTTTATCCTCTGTTGCGGTATAGGTTCGGTTCGATAACACGGCGCATCGCGTCCGTGTCCAGCCTCCAATCGGGCAGAAAATCCGCCACACACCCGGCGGCCTTTTGTGGGCATAGTATCGCGTCGTGATGCGCGACTTCCAGCGTGTGGATGTTTGCCTGTGTCGCCAGCCATGCCCGGATTTTATCCAAATGTGCCGCATATTCCGACTCTGCTTTGGCGTGGTCAAGCACCGCCGGAGCCATCATCCGCGCTTGCGACGCGATGACCTCCGCTAATGGGCGCACCATAAAAATCACGCGGTAGGTATAATCCGGCGGCAGATACAACAACAACGGCGACACAATTTTAACCGCTTTGCCCGCCGCTTGCCCCATCCAACCTGCGCCCGCCTGCGCCATGCGCTTGACGGGTTCGTACTCGTAATAGCCTTTGGGGTTGTTCTCGTCCGCCAGCCGCTTGCCATCCACCAGCAGGGGCACGCCGCCTGCCTGGAGCATCTGCATCATCAGCGACGTTCCACTGCGCGGCAAGCCAGATACCACCACCACCGGCGCGGATGCGTGACCGTTGCGTTTAAGGCTGTGCGCTATGGGCTTAAACAACCGACGCATTATCCGGCACCTCGTTTAATAATTCCGCCTCTAGTGTGTGGAGTTGCGCCATCTGCGCGGGCATTATATAGATGAAGGGACGCACTTTACGAATGGCCGTCAGGCTTTCTTCCAACGATAGGCCGGTACTCATCAGGTAGGCGGCGGCCAACGTCGGCGCACGGCCTACGCCCCCCGCACAGTGAATGTATACCCGTCCGCCCTCCGCGATGGCCTGCCGTATAAATGCCATGCCTTCCCGCAGATGCTCCAATGAGGGGGCGTCATCGTCTATAGTCGGCAAGTAGCAATAATGGGGCAGGGCGAGGTCGTGCGCGGCATCGTCGAATTCCAGCCGCAGGTTAACGCCGTGCGTCAGGCCATGTGCCTGTAGATGTGCTTTGCCGCGTGCGTTGTACTGCGGGCCGACATACAACTGCGGCGTGACGCGGCTGTGTTGCAAGGTTGGTACGCCCGTCAGCTTGGATAAACCGCGCCCATAAGCCCAGATAAGCGTAATCCTCAGCCCTTGATGGCGGATGCGGCGCGACAGGATGTTATAAGCCTTTGGGATGAAGCTAATCGGGTTTTTCATCGGTTAACTTTGGTTACATGGTCAAAAACAAGCGCATTTTATCATAGCTACGGCCTATCAGCTATTCGCTATCGGTTATGGTTTGTTCAGGCAAGGCTAAGGTAGATGCTGGAAGATGCATAAAAGCATAACCTCTGGTTGTTAATTACGGATTGTATGGAGTGATAAACATGATTCAGCGCATCCCGCCGCAACCCGGCCAGGAATCCGTGTGGGACTACCCGCGCCCGCCCAAGCTGGAAAAAACCGAAAAGCGCATTGAGGTTATCTTCAATGATGTAAAGATTGTCGATAGCGTCAACGCTTACCGCGTGCTGGAAACCAGCCATCCGCCCGCATATTACATCCCGCAGGCGGATATTCAAATGCAGTACTTCGCCGCTACCCGCCACCGGACGATGTGCGAATACAAAGGCACAGCCGCCTATTGGACAATCACCGTCGGCGAAAAATCCGTTGAAAACGCCGCATGGAGTTATGCCACCCCCACCGACGCCTTTAAGCCCATCACGGGCTACCTCAGCTTTTATGCAGGCAAGATGGATACTTGCATCGTGGCGGGGGAGCAGGTGCAAGCGCAGGCGGGCGACTTCTACGGTGGGTGGATTACCTCCGATGTTGTGGGGCCGTTTAAGGGCGGGGCGGGCACCTGGGGCTGGTAGCGTGTGTCAGGGGGGATGAGTGGGCACGGGCTTAATCGCTAATCATTACTTGCATGTTTGGTCATATGCGCTTAAACTTAACGATAGTTATGTTTGCTTAAGGTTTGAAAATGTCCGCAACGATACCTGTACTTGATAACAAGAACATCTCGGCTTATTTTGACATTGAACGCAACCTGTTGTTTGTCACCTATTACGGTGTGTTAGATGCTTCTGCATCCGGCAACCTGAACGAATGGGTAGACCAGATGCGCGAAGTCATCGGCGTGCGCCCCGTGCGCGGCATGATCTTCGACTTACGCAAGGTTGTTCGCTTCAAACGCGAGAACTTATTCACCTCTGCGGAGCAAACCCTGCAACTGCAAGAACACCTGGATAACCAAAAATATCCCATTGCGCTTGTCGTGACCAATTACTACCAGGAGCAAATGGCGAAAATCACCATGCTGATTACGCCCGATGCCAGCAGACGCCACATTGTCTATTCTATGGAAGAAGCAACCAGCTACATTCAATCATGGTACGCACGCCACTAATCCCGCTCGATGCACTCATCTTTGACCTGGATGGTGTGATTACCGCGACCTCTGCGGAATACCACTATCAAAGCTGGCAACAACTGGCAGACGAAGAAAACATCCCTTTCAGCCGGGTGGATAACGAACGCCTGCGCGGTGTGAACCGCATGGAAAGCCTGGAGCGATTCCTCAACGGATTGCCTATCACCCCCGCCCAACGGCAAGACTACCTGCAACGCAAACAACGCTATTATATGGCCTTGCTGGAAGGCATGACGCCCGATGACCGCCTGCCCGGTGTGCTGGACTTGATTGAATCCGCGCGGTCTGCTGGGCTAAAGCTGGCGGTTGCTTCCGCCAGCCGTAACGCGCATAGCGTCCTGCAAAAGCTGGATTTACACCCTTATTTTGATGTCATCAGTAGCCCGGAATGTGTAGCGAACCCCAAGCCCGCGCCGGATGTCTTCCTGTGGGTGGCGGGATACCTGCAAGCACGGGTGGCCCATACTGTGATTTTAGAAGATTCGGTGGAAAGCATCGCCACCGCGAATTCCGCCGGGTTCTGGACAGTCGCCGTCGGGGTGGGGCAGGGCAACCATAACGCGCACCTTACCGTGCCGGATTTAACCTACCTCAGCTTAGAGCATCTGACGCGACTTCAACCCGACCCATTAATTTAACCAACCCTTAACAGCACCATATCATTTTAGTAAATGAAGTGCTGTATAGTCTTAGGCGTTGGCTGTAACCTACACGATCAACCCAATTAACCAACCAATCAATTATCCTCATTGAGTGAAGTGGCTATCAAGGGATTGTCCATTGACCACTAGCGATTTTAATGAAATAACCGCCGCGCCGATGGCTGACGTAGCATTGGATACCCCTGTGGCAGACATGCCACTAGGCTCGCGCATCAAGTGGAACGAAGTCCGCGAAAATATCACGGGCTATATCTTCATCAGCCCGGCGTTACTCCTCATCTTTGTCTTTGGCATTTTCCCTATTGGCTACGCGCTTTATATGAGCATCCATCAATGGATTATCCGTCGTGGTGTCTTCCTGTGTGATACACCCATCGGGCGTGGCGTTGAAGAAGCTACCGGGCCGATAGGCGTCCTGCGGCAATGTTTGCGCCTGTACGAGTTAAACATTCTGGGCAATTGGGGCGGTGTATTCGCGGCTTTTATCGGCTTTTCCACTTTGTTCATCGTCTACTGGATGTGGGTGAGTGTCTTCACCGACAAACGGAATAATATCAGTGGCATTATCGGGCGCATCATGATGGCGCTCGTTTTATTTACCGCCCTGTACCTTGCCGCGCAGGGTGGGGTGTTCGATGCGCCTGTGCTGGCCTTCATCGGTGGCGTGACTATCATCGGCATGGTGTGGTACGTCAGCGCCAGGCCCAAAACCGTGTTGTTGGATATTGACGCAGTCGCTACCCCGCCCACGCCTCTCGAACAAACCATAACGCGGGTCTTCCGTGTGTTGATTGGCGGTGCGCTGGTGATTTTTGCGGGCGTGGCGGGCATCGTCGCGCTGGCGGGGGTTGTTCTGCTGTTGCAGGCGTTCTCTATACAGGCGGTCATCGCGGCTTACATCGGCCTACTGTTACTGTTTGCGGTATATCTGTTCTTTATACAGGACAACGACCGCCTGCGGACATCACCGTTAACGCTCCGCATCGAGCGCATATTATCGCTCTCCCTGCGTGTGATTGGGCTGGCCATCGTGGGCAACCTGACGTTAGTCACCGGGTACGGCCTGTATATGACCTTTTTCGGTGCGCCGCCTACATGGGTGGGTGCGCTGTTGAGCGCGTTAGCTGTGCTGGTTGTGTTGGGCTTGGCGGGTGTGCCATTCAGCATTTATGTGCTGGGGGATGAGCCGGACGCCTTGCGGATGCGCGGCTATGTCTTCCCCTTGCTGATTGTGTTTACGTTTTTAGCCCTGCGCGGGTTGCGCGGGGAGGCGGGCACGTTGTATGCCAAAGACTTTTTAGACGCAGGGTTGCTGGTGGTGGGCGAAGTGCTCAACGCGGTGCAGTGGTCGTCTTTGGTCTTCTTCTATAGTGGCTTGCTCCTGCTGTTGATTGCCTATCGCATGTGGACGGACGCCTTCCAGCCGGATTCGCGCCGCATGTTTGCGCGGTGGGCGTTCGCGCTCATTTTGCTGGCACTCAGCTTCGCGGTGATTTCACTCGGCTGGAATGAGATGGTAGGCAACCTTGCCCGGCGCGATAGAACCTTCCTGCGCGGGCTGGAAATTACCGTCTATTATGCCTTCGGGAGCATCCCGTTACAGCTTGGGCTGGGGTTGTTGCTGGCTTATGTGCTGTTCCAGAATATCGCGGGTAAACAAACCTTCCGCATGATTTTCTTCATCCCCTATGTGACGCCTGCAGTCGCGGCGGCGGTGGTCTTCCAGCGTATTTTCACAGGGAGCCAGACATCGTTGATGAATAGCTTCCTGGCATCCATCGGCGCGGATACTTACCGTTGGGTGAACGAGTCGCGCCCGTTTTTGAATGTGGTGTTCGGCACGGAGCTAACCGGATTTATGGCGGGGCCGAGCATGGCGCTGGTATCTGTGATTATTTTGGGCGTGTGGACGTATACCGGCTACAACGCCATCATCTTTTTAGCGGGCTTGGGTGGCATCCCCAATGACCTGTACGAAGCGGCCAAAGTGGACGGCGCAAGCCAATGGCATTTGTTCCGTTATATTACGTTGCCGTTGCTGTCGCCCATCACGTTTTATCTGTCGTTGTTGGGCTTCATCGGCACATTCCAGGCGTTTAACACGCTGTTCGTCATGCGTACACCTTCCGCAGGGGGCACGCTGGATACCGCCGGGCTGGTGATTTACGACACCTTCCGCGACCAGACCAATTACGGCCTGGCGGCGGCACAGGCGATTGTGCTGTTTATCGTCATCCTCATTTTGACCCAACTGCAACGTAACGTGTTTGAAAAGCGGGTGTTCTATGGCTAGACTGACGGCGACAACCCCCACACAAAACTTCTTCTGGACGGTGCGTACCCGTGCTGGCCTGGCGGATGTATTCACTATTCTTTGCTCAATCATCCTGATGGGCACGGCGGGCTACCTCGCCACGAATGAGCAGGTGCTAGGCATTAACCAGAACCTCGCGTTTGCATCGTTGGCAGGGGCGGTCTTTGGCGGGATGGGCTTACTGCTCCCGCGCTTCAGCCGTTGGACATCCATCGGCGCGGCACTCGTCGGCCTCAACGCCATCCTGTATTACCTGGATGTGTATTCGCAGGCGTGCCGCTTTAACCGTGAAATGACCTGGATATTCTGGTTTTCCGCATTAGCGGCGGGCGGGCTGTTTATTCAAGTGATGATGTCCCGCAAGCCGCAGACCCTCCACCAGAAGACCACCAGCAAACAATACATCGACTCCAGTGGACGCTCCCGCAAAATCCGTAACCGGGTATCGACCGGGACGGTGGTGCTTTATGCGGTGATGATTGTGCTATCGTTCATCGCGCTTGTGCCGTTTTTGTGGATGATTTCCACATCGTTCATGACGCTCGGCGAGACAATCAACCGGACGTGGGTTCCCAATGACGCGCAGGTTTGTAACTATTACACCTCATGGAACTCTGGCCGTTTTAACCTGTACTTCCGCAATAGCATCATCATCGCGCTGACGACCATCATCGGCCTGCTGGCTGTATCGGTGTTGTCCGCTTATGCCTTCGCCAAGATCAAGTTTTACGGGCGCGGCATTATCTTCACCGGGCTACTGGCAACGCTGATGGTGCCTGATATTGTGGTGATGATCCCCAACTACCTGACCATTAGCGGGCAAATTTTCCCGTTACCCATCAGTCAGGCGGGCTTCCCGTTTGTGGAAGTGGGCGTGGGGCGCGGCTTTAGCTGGATTGATACCCTCCCGGCGCTGAGTGTGCCGTTTATGGGGAGCGCGTTTAGCATCTTCCTGTTACGCCAATTCTTCGTGCAAATCCCGCATGATTTATGGGAAGCGGCGCGTATTGATGGGGCGGGGCACTTCCGCTTTTTACTGCAAATCGTCATCCCCATCAGCCATGCACCCATCCTGACTGTAACGCTACTGGCCTTCATCGGCAGTTGGAACGCGCTGTTGTGGCCGCTATTGGTCACACGCGACCCGCTAGCGTGGCGGCCTATCTCGTATGGGTTGAACGCCTTCAATGATGAGGCAGGCACACAGACGCATCTGCTGACTGCCGCCGCGTTCATCACCATTCTGCCGATGCTGGTATTGTACTTCCTGACGCAAAAATCGTTCACGGAAGGCATCGCCACTACCGGCCTTAAAGGTTAGTGTGTTTTGAGGGAGTGCGTAACCGGCATAGCAAGGGATAACTTGCACAGCCCGGCCAGGCACGTTTGCACCTCTTAAGTTATTCAATCGCAAGTTTCCTATACAGGAGGAAAGTAATACGTATGAAAAAAATGTCCGTTGTTTTAGCTCTAATCGTAGCGATGCTGGCTGTGATCGTTGCCCCCGTCGCTGGTCAAGACCGCGACTACGACAGCATCGACCCCGCCGAACTGAATGGTCAAGTTGTCACTTTTTGGCACCAACACAGCGGCTTCCGTGAATCCGCGCTGAACGCCATCATCGCGGTGTTCAACGACCCGACACTCGAAGGCGAAGCCCTCATCAGCGCGACGGGCTATGCCGGGACAAGCGACGCCGAGCGTCAAACTCTGCTCGACATCGCCGACCAACTGCGCGACATCGCCGCCGAGTACAACCCCTACGGCATCGTCATTCAACCGTCCAACCAGGGTGGTTACGGCGACATCTTCGCCAAGATGACCACCGAATTAGCCGGTGGTGGTGGCGACCTGCCGAGCCTGGTCGTGGCTTACCAAAACCAGGCCGCAACCTATCAGGTCGTTGATGGTCTTATTGACCTGACCCCGCTTGTTAACAGCCCGGTTTGGGGCCTAACCGAAGACGAAATCGCAGACTTCTTCCCTGGCTTCTGGTCACAGGATGTCTTCCCGACCTTTGAAAACCAACGTCTGGGTTACCCGCCGAACCGCTCTATGGAAGTGATGTACTACAACATCGACTGGTTAGCTGAATTAGCCGAAGCCGGCGCAATCAGCTTCGACGGCCCGCCGACCACCCCGGAGCAATTCGCTGAGGCCGCTTGTGCCGCCACCGCGAATCCGTTCAGTGGTGCGACTGGCGCCAACGACCCCATCGGCTACCAACTGAGCATGGACGCCAGCCGTTTTGCTTCCTGGACGTTCGCGTTCGGTGGCGATATCTTTGACTATGACACCGTGCAATACAGCCTGGACAGCGAAGCCGCAGTGGCCGCGCTGGACTTCCTGCGTGGCTTGTTTGACGAAGGTTGCGCTGGTGAAATCTTCGAGCGCTTCGGCGACCAAACCAACTTTGGCGCAGGCACAACCCTGTTCACCGTCGGCTCTAGCTCCGGTATTCCGTTCTATGCAAGTGCTGTTGCAGAGGGCGCAGGCCATAACTTCAGCGTGGCCGCCATCCCGTACACCACCATGGAACCAGTACAGAACGTGTACGGCGCTTCCGTCAGCGTGACCGCCAGCGAGCCTGTTGAAGAACTGGCGACCTGGATCTTCCTGAAGTACTACACCGACCCGGTTGTGAACGCTGTTTGGGCAGTCAACAGCAACTACTTCCCGGTGCGCGAAAGCTCCGCCGCGACATTGGACGACTACTTCATGGCAAACCCGGTGTATGCCGCCGCGTTTGAACTGCTGGAATACGTTGTCCCTGAACCGCCGGTTCCGGGCTACGACCCAGTACGTAACGAAATGCGTAGTGTGATGCAAGCGCTGGTCACCCGTACCGACAGCCGTGATATTACGGAAATCCTCGCGGAACTGAACGAAGTTGCCAACGAGCAACTGGAAATCTCCTCCGCCGGGCTTGACCTCATCATCGAGTAAGACGCCCGTCTTTTAACACAAAAAACGGGGACGGCCTATGCGGTCGTCCCCGTTTTTGATTTTGGGTTTATTGGCTTGCCCGGCGCTTATTTGCCCTTGATGCTACCAGCGCGGATCGGGATTTGGCGCGGCTGAACTTCCGGCGTTTTGGGCAGGGTCAATGTTAGCACACCTTCGTTAAAGTCTGCTTGGGCGTCTTCAATGTTGACAGGTTGCGGGAGGTTGATGCTCCGCGTGAACTTGCCATAAGTGCGCTCTTGCAGTAACACACGATGCTCGTTGCTAACTTCCTGCGGGTTGATTTCCGCACTGATGGTCAATGTGCCTTCATGCAGGCTGACGTTGATGTGGTCTGCACTGACGCCCGGCAAATTCGCCGTGATGCTGTAGGCGTTATCGACATCCACCACGTCTAAAGCAAGGATGTTAGCATTGGTTGTGCCGCCCATGTTGCGCCAAGTCTCGTCAAACATACGATCCATCGCGCTTTGCAGGGCGACCATCTCACGGAATGGATTCCAACGGATAATGGTGCTCATGGTTAAAAACCTCCTATATCACATATCATAGATTGTTTTTGGCTTACACTTGCCATGTTACGCCGCGAATATATGAATAATTTATGCGTTGCATAAACATTGAATCTGAGAATCGTCAGAAAAATATAAGACGTTATAATCAGCAACGGGGTCTCGTAAATAGTAGAACAGGATCGTTATGACACAGCAGAAAACATTGAATATCGCGGTCATCGGCGCGGGGATTTCCGGCCTGGCCGCCGCGAAGGTCTTCCAGCAAAGAGGGCATAAAGTCACCGTGTTCGAGAAGACCGACAGCATCGGCGGTGTGTGGGCGGTCTCTTATCCACTCGTGCGGCTACAGAATACCTATCAGCAATATCATTTATCAGACTTCAACTGGCCCACCAAGCCGGATTTACACCCTACCGCCCAGCAGATTATGGACTACATGCACAGCATTATCGCGCACTTCCGGCTGGATGTCCGCCTGAACCACGAGGTGATTTCCTTACAAGAACAAGCGGATGGCTGGCAGGCCGTCATCGCGTATGAAGGGCAACGGCAGGAACATCACTTTGATTATGTTGTGCTGGCAGTGGGGCAATATACCCAGCCTAAAAACCTGCCGGATTTTCCCGGTCAGGCAACATTTAACGGGCAAGTCATCACAGAGCGCGATATTAAGGACTTTGACGAATTGCGCGGTAAGCAGGTGGTGGTGGTGGGCTTTGGCAAGAGCGCGTTGGATATGGCGACGATGGCCGCCGAACATGGCGCACACGTTCATCATGTTTTCCGCGTGCCACGCTGGATACTCCCGCGCCGTATTATGGGCTTGTACTACACCACGCCACTTTTTGCACGCTTTGGCTCCGTCATGATGACCAGTTGGGCGCACCCCACCCAGACAGAACGCTTTTTGCACCGCAATCTGCGGTTTATGGTGGGCGGCTTTTGGGCGGCGATGCAGGCCGTATTACGCCTACAGATGAATCTGCACGGCGTCGGTAAATCCGCAGAAGCCCGCCAACGGCTAAAGACCGTTAGCCCGCAACATCCGTTTGTAAAGGACTTGCGTTCCGCAGTGGCTTTAGCGCCTAAAAATTATTATCGGCTGGTGACGGCGGGCAACATCCAACCCTATCACGGCGGCTTTGCTGGGTTCACACAAACAGGCGTCGCGTTGACGGATGGCCGCACGATTGATAGCGACATTGCGATTTTGTCGCTGGGGGTCACGTCGCCCATCTTCCCCTTTATGCCGCCCGCATACCGTCAGTTGCTGGAAGCCGAGCCGGACGGGGCGCAACTCTACCGCCATTTGATGCACCCACGCATCCCCAATATGGGCTTTGCCGGGTTTAATCACGGCTTTTTGCACATCCCTAGCGTGGAACTGGGCATGATGTGGTTGTGCGCTCACATCGACGGCCACCTGACTCTGCCATCCGTCGCGGAGATGGAAGCCAGCATCGACCGTGTGCGCCAGTGGAAGCGCGATAACATCAACTTTGAGCCGTCGCGTTCGTGCGCGGTGAATACGCGCTACCAGCAATATGTGGATATTCTGTTGAAGGACTTGGGCATCTCTGCCTATCGCAAAGGCAACCCTTTGTCGGAAGCATTCGCGCCGTATGGTGCGCGGGATTATGGCGCTGTGCTGGCGCAATTCGCCGCAGGGCAAGCCCCGCCGGATAAGCCGCTTCAGCCTTTGCCGTTGGATACTTAACATGCCACAGCATCAATATACAGCAGGGGCAGGGTTGGTTACGATGATAGAAACACTATCGTTTCGTGCGTTGCCTGCACTGGAATCTCACCTCTATGATGGTTGGCTGATACGCTATGCTAATGGCTATACAGGCCGGGCGAACTCTGTAAACCCTGTTTACGGGTCGCAAGAAGACGTTCACAAAAAAATCCGATACTGCGAAGCATTCTACGCGGATAAAAACCTGCCAACATTGTTTAAGTTGACCCATGCCAGCCAGCCATCCGGCCTTGATGCTATCCTGGAACAGGAAGGTTATACATTCCGCGAGAACGGCCATACGCATGTCTACACCGCGCCGTTGATGACTATTGATGCGTCATATACATCGCTTGAGATTGACACACAGTTATCAAGCGACTGGTTGAACGCCTACATTCACATGAATCACATTGCGGAGGAGAACCGTCAGACGTTGGCACGCTTACTGCCGTTGATTGATCTGCCGTGTGCGTATGTGTCGCTAGTGCATGACGGTGTGATTGTCGGCGTCGCTTTGGGTGTGCTGGATGAGGGTTGGATAGGTATTTATGATGTGGTTGTTGCCGCCGGGCATCGCCGCAAAGGATACGCACGCCGTATCATGATGGGTGTGATGGCATGGGGGAGCCAACACGGTGCAACACAGGCTTATCTTCAGGTCGTAGCGAATAATATGTCTGCTATCCTGTTATATCAATCGCTTGGCTTTGGCTGTGCGTATGACTATTGGTATCGTATAAAACGGGCAGACGCCACCGCAAGCGCCGCCGCAGACGCCCACACTAACCGTTAACTACAGGTAGGTAACATCCATGCACGCACGTCAATACACATGGGGTTTTTTACTGCGCGTTTGCCTGAAGGCGGCGCTATTGTTCGGCGTGCTGAATGTCGCCTTCGCCGTGCTGAACCCTTTGCCCATGATGGGGCGCATCAGCGTGTATCATACGCTGGTAACGCCCCGCGAGCGCCTGCCGTATGGAGAGAACCCCGCCGCCTATAACCTATCGCTGAACAACCTGCCAGCGATGTTTGCCAGCCATGCGCTGAGTGCGCGTAAACCCGCCGACGAGTTCCGCGTGCTGGTCTTAGGCGATTCATCCGTGTGGGGGGTGCTGTTACAGCCACAACACACACTCTCCGGGCAGATAAACGCGCTGGGGTTAACCGTAGACGGGCGGCGTGTACGCGCCTACAACATCGGCCATCCTATTTTAAGTGTGACCAAAGACCTGATGTTGCTGGACGAAGCGTTGCGACATCAGCCGGACGCGATTGTGTGGTTGGTGACGCTGGATGCGCTGTATACCGTAGACCAGCTACGCCCGCCGTTGTTGCAACAAAACGCCGGACGTGTGCGCGGCCTCATCGATACTTACGGGCTGAATTTAGACGCCGCGTTGCTCCCGCCGCCGCCGGATTTTTGGGCGTCTACGCTGGTGGGGCAACGGCGGCCACTGGCGGATTGGCTCCGCTTGCAGACCTTCGGCTTTAGCTGGCAGGCCACCGGCATAGACCAACTGTACCCGGACTACACACCAACAGCCAATAACTTGAGCGCCCGTACCGCATGGCAGACGCTCGATGCAAGCGTGGACGAAAACGTGGACGAAGACGCGCTCCGTGATGTGTTGGCGCTGGATGTCCTAAACGCCGGATATAGGCGGGTGGGGCAGGGCATACCGTTGTTCATCATCAATGAGCCGGTGTTTATCGCAGATGGAGACAATAGCGACGTGCGTTATAATGCATGGTATCCGCGCTGGGCGTATGACGCTTACCGGGATATTCTGGCGCAGGAAGCATCCGCGCAGGGGTGGCGCTATGTGGATTTATGGGATGCCGTGCCGAGTGCGGAATTCACCGATAGCCCGGTGCATTTGTCGCCGGATGGTTCGCGGATATTGGCGCAAGTAATAGCGGACTTGTTACAATCGGAATCATCGTAGGCTGTACCAACCAACACCACATAAGGAATGCGTTATGGAAAACTACACAGACGCGCAGGCAACGATTATTGCCGCCATCATCGAAGCGGCCACTAAGTTGACATTGGAAAACGCCAGGATTGATTTAGAGGCACGCGTTCAGTATGTCGATCTTTACCAGCTATACAGCAACTACTACCATCATATAATGCAACATTTACCCTTATTGTGAAGGCAAGTCAACCATTTAACGAAAACCGATGAAAACCAATGATTGAGAAAGGCGTAGGGCATGGGTAAATTCTTTGACTCCATCAGCGACGATCTAGCCGGATGGATACAGGCGCAACATCTGTTTTTTGTCGGCTCTGCGCCCCTCAGCGCGGAAGGCCACGTTAATCTATCTCCCAAAGGGCAGGATTGCTTCCGTATTTTATCGCCTAACAGAGTCGCGTATCTGGATTTAACCGGAAGCGGCAACGAAACATCCGCCCATCTGCTGGAAAACGCCCGCATCACGTTTATGTTTTGCGCCTTTGTCGGGCCGCCACGCATCCTGCGGTTATACGGTAAAGGGCGCGTCATCCTGCCGGATTCCGCCGAATGGGATGACCTCAGCCCGCAATTCACCCTGATTACCGGTGTGCGGCAAATCGTCATCGCGGACATCCACGCTGTACAAACATCGTGTGGCTACGCCGTGCCGTTGATGGATTACGTCGCAGAGCGCGACACACTCATCAAATGGGCGGAGCATAAAGGCGCGGACGGGCTTTCCGCTTATTGGGACGAGAAGAACATGCACAGCATCGACCAACTCCCCACACACTTAAGCGGATAAACGACGATTTCATTTTTTACCTTAGCAGAGAACGGACAAAACCCCATGACCGACACATCCTTACACCCGGACGGAATTAACGCCCTTGTTCATGGCGATCACGGCGCACCCCGCGATATGCTCGGCGTGCATCCTGATGCGGAAGGGTTCACCGTTCGTCTGTTATACCCAACGGCGGATACCGTGCAGTTGCTCATCGGCCAAGAGCGCACCCCCATGCAACGCCTGCACGAAAACGGCTTGTTTCAGGCCACCGTCGCGCAAAATCCCGGCACGACGTATCAGTACGAAATCCGCACGGTGGAAGGCGACACCCGCACCATCCACGACCCCTATGCCTTTCCGGATATGCTGACGGATTTTGACCTGTATCTGTGGAGTCAGGGTGATTTGCTGGACGCTTACAAGAAGTTCGGCGCACATCTGCGCGAGGTAGACGGCGTGCGCGGGGTCAACTTTGCGGTGTGGGCGCCCAATGCGCGTAAGGTCGGCCTGGTGGGGGACTTCAACGGGTGGGATGCACGCGCCCACCCCATGCACCGCCATGGCGAAAGCGGCGTGTGGGAGTTATTTGTGCCGGAGCTAACGCCCGGTGTGCATTATAAATTCGAGATTCGCTCACAATATCACCTGTACCGTGCGGAGAAGTTCGACCCGTTCGGCTTTGGCTCCGAGCTACGCCCCAATACCGCCTCTACGGTGGAAGACCTGAATACCTACACATGGCACGATGCCGAATGGCTACAAGCCCGTGCGGAGCAAAACCCGCTAGAATCGCCCATGTCTATCTACGAGGTGCATCTGGGCAGTTGGCGGCAAAAAGAGAATGGCGACTGGCTGACTTACCGTGAATTAGCCGTTGAACTGGTGGATTATGTCAAGGCGATGGGGTACACCCACATCGAGCTATTGCCCATCGCGGAGCATCCCTTTGATGGCAGTTGGGGCTACCAGGTGACCGGCTACTATGCCCCGACACGGCGCTTCGGCACACCGCAGGATTTTATGTACTTTGTGGATGTCTGCCATCAGAACGGAATCGGCGTGATTTTGGACTGGGTTCCGGCACACTTCCCGAAAGATGGCTTTTCGCTGAGCTTTTTTGATGGCACGCACCTGTACGAGCATGACGACCCCCGACAGGGCGAGCATCCCGACTGGGGCACGTATATCTTTAACTACGGGCGTAACGAAGTCTGCAATTTTTTAATCTCCAATGCGCTGTTCTGGTTACGCGAATATCATATCGACGGCTTGCGGGTGGACGCGGTTTCGTCGATGCTGTATCTGGATTTTGGCCGCAAAGATGGCGAATGGATACCTAATCAGCACGGCGGCAATGAATCGCTTGAGGCGGTGGACTTCATCAAGCGGGCGAATGAGGCCATCCACCGCGAAGTGCCCGGCGCGATGACGATTGCGGAAGAATCAACCGCGTGGGCGATGGTCAGCCGCCCGACATATCTCGGCGGGCTGGGCTTCACGCTGAAGTGGAACATGGGCTGGATGCACGATACACTGCAATACATCAGTAAAGACCCGGTGCATCGTCGCTTTCATCACAATAACCTCACCTTCTCCATGATGTATGCGTTTACAGAGAACTTTGTGCTGTCGCTCAGCCATGATGAAGTGGTACACGGCAAAGGCTCGTTGATGGGCAAAATTCCCGGCGACTGGTGGCAGAAGTTCGCCACGTTGCGCTTGCTTTTTGGCTATCAGTACACGCATCCCGGTAAAAAACTGAACTTCATGGGGCAGGAGTTCGGGCAATGGCAGGAATGGAGCGAGGAAAAAAGTTTAGACTGGCATCTGCTGGAACTGGACACGCACCAGACCACAAAGACATGGATGCGCGACATTAATCACCTGTACCGTGCGGAGCCTGCGCTTTACGAAGCGGATTACATGCCGGAGGGCTTCCAGTGGATTGAGGCCAACGACAGCGACCAGAGCGTCTTTAGTTACATCCGCTACGCCAAAGACCGCAAAGACTTCCTGGTGATTGTCTGTAACTTTACCCCCGTCCCGCGCCTGAGCTACCGTATCGGCGTGCCGCAAGGCGGATATTACCTGGAACTGTTGAACAGTGATAGTGAAATCTACGGCGGCGGTAATCTGGGTAATAAAGGTGGGCGCGAGGCCAGCCCGTATGCCTGGCAGAACTTCTCCAACAGCATTGACCTTACCCTGCCGCCGTTGGGCATGATTATCCTTAAGCCGCAGGGGTAAAGCATGTGTCAGGGTAGGGGGACGATACACGTGCTGTCCCCCTACAAATGAATTCAGGGCGTGGCCGGAAAAAACACCCCCGCGCTGGCGGCATCCACGATGAAGCGTTCAATGCGGGCTTCTTCCGCGATTTCTTCGCGGTATTGTGCCTGTGATAGCGCGCTATACGGGATAATCAGCACGGCCAGCAGAACCACAAAGTTCACACTGGCGAATGCCATCCGCATTGGCAAGCGGCGATGAGTCTCTACAGGCGGCTTATACACCGTGCCCGGCCCCATCAGCAGGAAGACAATCAGCGCGGCGTGGATGATGGTATGCCCGATGACTTCCACCTTGCCAAAGACCAGCGTTGTCGTGAAGAATACCGCCGTGATGACCAAGGCTAAGGGGCGTTCCAGCAGGCCGATAATCAGCAGATAGCCCAGCGCAAATTCCACAAAAGCCGCGCTAATGAGGAAGAACTCAATATTTAAGCCGAGCGCCAACTGCGGGTTTTGCTCCAGCAGATACAGCCCCCACTCGGCATAAATCAGCTTTTCCAGCGCCAGCCAACACAGTGAAAACCCAACACTGAAGTACAACGCTGGGATGCGTAACGCCCGGATGCGGATGTTCTGCACTGTGCTGAGTAGTAAAAACACGCCCACGCCCACAAACGCGAAGTAATCCAGCATATAAAACGCGCCAAACTGCACCACCGACAGCCCATATAGCCCGATGACGCCCAAACCAGCTATCGGCGTGGTACGTGGGAACAGCAACAACCCGGCGATGAAAAACTGCAACCAGCCGATCGCGGGCTGGTCAGCGACGTTTAAATCCGGCGAGAGCAAAGTATCCGCCTGCCAACTGAGCATCAGCGTTAGCCCCATGCCAATACGCATGACCAATGTGCTGTAGTCACGGCGTTCCATAAACCAGTTCACCGCGTTTTTATACCAGTCCATGTGCCGGATGCGCGACTCGACAAAGACCAACGCCGCCAACGTGACCACGCTCAACGCGGTCAGGCCGAAGAACAACGGCGTCAGCACTTCGCCGAGTGTGCGGGGTGGGTCTGTAAAGCTAAAATCCGTAAACCATTTGACGTGTGCGCCGGCGACCTCTGGCAATAAAAACAACGCCAGCACCATCGCTAACAAGGCTTTCCAATGACGCATCGTTGCACCACCTCTCTCTTTGTGATATTCTTCACATACTTTACCATAATATCAGAGCCTGTGCAAAAAGATTTAGTGTCATGTTAGTCCCCTATGGCCTTATCCGTGCGCTGGCATAAGCGGTATAATCACGCCAAAAGTGACGCGAAACGATACAGAAAGTTGATGTTTATGGCAAACAATCCATCATCCCCCTTGCAGACCTTACAAACATGGCTGGACGACATCCACCACATCAGCGCCGCCTATCATGTGCTGTACTGGGATCAAAACGTGATGATGCCGCCGGGTGGGGCGTCCGTCCGTGCCGCGCAGATGGGCACCCTGCAACGCCTGAAGCACGAACGCCTGACCAGCGACCACACGCTAAAACTGATTGAAGCGGCAAAGGCCGAAGTAGATATGAGCGACTTCGACAGTGATGCAACGTCACTCATCCGCGTGGCGGAACGCGACTTCGCGTATGCCTCCCAACTGCCGACGGATTTTGTCGCACAATACGCCGCGCTGACGGCAGACTCCTTCATCGCGTGGAAGACGGCCAAAGCGAACAACGACTTCGCCAGTTTCGCGCCCTTTTTAGAGCGCATTATGCAGGCCAAACTGCAAGAGGCGGATTTGCGCGGGGGCTACGAACACGCCTATGATGTGTTTCTGGGCACATGGGAGCGTGGGCTGACCACCCGCCAGACCCAAGCCATCTTCGATGCCCACCGCCCGGCACTTATCGAGCTTGTCGGCCTGACGCACGCCAACGCAGGCCGCGTTAACGCGGACGTTTTGCATCAACCTTACCCCATCCAACAACAGCGCGAACTGTGCATGATGGCCGCACGCGCTATCGGTGCGGATTTTGAACAGTGGGCGACTTTCCACGAAGCGCCGCACCCGTTCTGCTTGCAGGTGGGCAAGTACGATATTCGCATCACCACCCGCTACAACGCCAACTTCTTCAACCCGGCATTTTATGGCACACTGCACGAAAGCGGACATGGCCTGCACGGGCAGGGCATCGCGGCGCATCTGGATGGTACGTATCTATCCGACATGGAAGGCTACTCCCACGCCTTAGCGGAATCACAATCACGCACATGGGAAAACCTTGTCGGGCGTTCCCAAGCGTTCTGGGAGTGGTTCCTGCCACACGCGCAGGCCGTCTTCCCGGAACAACTGCAAGGCGCGACACCGGAAGCCATGTACCGGGCGGTCAACCGCAGTTATGCCCAATACAGCCGCGTGGAAGCCGACGAGCTAACCTATAACCTGCACATCATGCTCCGTTTTGAGATTGAGCGGGCATGGGTGGAAGGCCAGTTGAGTGTAAAAGACCTGCCCGCCGCATGGAACGATACATTCCGGCAATATTTTGGCATTACCCCGCAGGATGACGCGCACGGCGTTTTGCAGGATGTTCACTGGAGCGTGGGCGGCATCGGCGCGTTTGTCGGGTATGCGCTGGGCAATCTGCTGGCGTCGCAATATTACGCGGTGGCCTTGCGCGATGGCATCGGCACACCGGAGCAAATCCAGCGCGGAGAGTTTGCGCCGTTGCTGGGTTGGCTGACGGATAACATCTATGCACACGGGCGCAAGTACACCGCCGATGAGCTAACGCGCCGCGTGACGGGGGAGGGCATCAACCCGGCGGCGTATATGGCCTACCTGCGCGAGAAGTTCGGCGCGTTGTACGGATAACCGTACGGATAACCCATCAACCGTGCGATGGATTGCGCCGCCCGGCAGGGGATAACCTCACAAAATGCGGCGTAATCCCCTATAATCTAAGGACGAGAATGTATTGTTATCAACCAATGAAACAACTCACAGGAGTTCATCCTAAAATGCGTAGATTAACCCCCATTGTCCTGCTGTGCGTAGCGCTGGTACTTGCCGGGTGCAACGCTGGCTCAGTCAACGAAGCACCGCTTACCTTTGCGGACATCCCCACTGTGGGCGACGCCGCACGCGGCGAAGAACTCTTCCGCCAGTCTGTTAACCGTGGGCCGACGTGCATTAGCTGTCATGTGGTGGATGGCACAGGCGGCGCGTCGCCGGGATTGGCTGGGTATGGGCAAATTGCGGGTGAGCGCGTCGCGGGGGAATCCGCACGGGAGTATAGCTTCTGGTCTATCGTGGATGTGGGGCGCCACGTTGTGGAGGGTTATGCCAACGTGATGTATCCCGACTACGGACAACGGCTAACGCCCCAGGATATTGCGGATTTAATCGAGTATATGCTAGGACTTTAAAGCAGAGCGTAACCGTAAGGCTGCCGCGCCAAAAACCAGTGTAATCAATGCCTCGTGCGTTAAGCACCACGGGCAATACGAGCCGATGACAAACGCCTGTAGATAGACCAGATACACCGAGTAAATAAAGGCGAACAGCGCCACGAAGAACACTAAAATCGGCGCAATATCGGCTAAAGTGCGGACGGTGCGTTCCATCACCAACAGGCCGAGCATCACCACATTGGTGATGAAGCCCAAGTAAGCAATCGGCACGCCGGAAACCTCCGAATAGCGGCTGTTGAGTACCGTGCCGCAGTCAAACGTGCCCCCCGCCGGGCACGCCGCCACCACCGCCGGGAATAGCTTAAGGTAACTCAGGTAACCGCTTACGCCCAGCGCAACCAGCAGAACGGCGATGCTAAACCAGTAGAGCGAGAACTTAAAGCCCGTTGCTTGTACCTCTGTATTGGTGTGGATGGTCTTTGTGTTTGTCATGTCTCATCACCCGTCATTTTTCAGTTATTATGTTAGAGATGAGTTTACGCTTTTTAAAGCCTGAGACTTGTAAAAAGTTTGTAACTAATCGCTAAGCACTAAAATCCTGCGGAACTTCGCTCATCAACCATTTGATACCACTATCATAATCCGTGAAGATGCGCTCCACAATAGGGGCATCAGTCCGCGCTAGGGCTGGGGGTTTGGCGGTGCGGATGGCGCTTAACAACGGGAAGACCAGTGCATCTGGCGTGACGAAAGCATTATAAACGCGCCGTTCGGTCAAAGTTTCGTAGATGCGGCCAGCCTGCAAGCGCACATAACGCGGGATGATGCGTGTGTGCGCTTGCAAATCGTGGAGCAGGTAGGCGGGTTGTTGGGCAGGGATGGCCTCAAAACATGCGTGCATTAACTGTGCCCAATAGTCGATGGCGGCTCTGTCCATCACATCCGGCGTGTGTATGACGCAAATCCGCACGGATGCCTGCGGCACATCAACCCATGCGCGGCTAATGCCGTGTTCCAGTGTTTCAAGGTTCGTCATGACCGCCTACCCCCCCCGTTGACTACCTTTTTCTAGTAACTGATGATGATTTTGCCGTTATTCTTCCCGGCGTACATATATTCAACCGCATCTACAATGGACTCTACGCCACTGAACGTCGTCGGGTCTACTTTTGACTCAATCTTACCATCGAAGTAGTCCGTTAGGATGCGCTCAAGATGTTTGGGGATGTGTTCCCCGAAGTGGCCGAGAATAAAGCCGCGTATCAGGCGGGATTGCCACAGCAGTTTTTGATACAGGCGCGGCGCGTCGATGTTGACTGGCCCGCCTTCATATTCCGAGATGAAGCCGTTAACCACCATGCGCCCCAACACCGCCATATTATCAAGCGCCGCGTCGAACAATTCCCCGCCGACGTTTTCCAGCACAAGGTTCACCCCATCGGGATATTCCGCTTTAAGGACTTCCGCCAGATTCTCTTTTTTGTAGTTCACCACCCGGTCACAGCCCAAAGCCTTGAGCGTGGCCGCTTTTTCGTCCGTGCTACAGGTTCCGATGACGTGATTCCCGGCTTGCTTGGCGAACTGTACCGCAAACGCCCCCACGCCCCCGGCGGCGGCGGTGATGAGCACGGTCTCACCGGAGGTCATGTGGCCTGCTTCGTATAAGGCCACAGACGCGGTTATCGCGCCCACCATCAGCGCGGTAATCTCCGCCGTTGCTTGTGGGATGGGGATAGCTCCGGCGGCGTCGGCCAGCACATACTCCCGGTAGCCGCCCCCCACGTTGAGCATCATGGCGAAGTCACCAACTTTGAAGTTCGTCACCCCATCGCCTACAGCCACGACTTCACCTGTGGATTCCACGCCAATATCAAACGGCGGCGGCCCCACGTCATACACGCCGGACGAGATGTTAATGTCCGAAGCGTTGACACCAGCGAACATATTCCGCACCAGGATTTGACCATGACCGGGCATCTGTAGCGGCGTATCTACCACCGCGACAGCCTGACGAAAGTTACGGGTTAACTGCGTTGTAATAAGTTTACGGTAAGTGGATGGTAACACGGCGTTCTCCTTAAAAAGATAAATTCAGTCGCAAGGGCTGTGGCCGATGGCGCAAACACTGATTTTACAGAGCGCGATGATGTTATCATTGTTAGGGTAGGTGGGCGTTGGTTGGTTCGTTTGTTCGTTCGTTTGTTTTTACCCTGCAAAACCGCGTATGGACTCATTTAACCCTCAACCTGATGAATATTGTAAAATAAATGCCGCCATCCCCCTATACAATCAAGGGTTTACAAGCTCGGCTATCACCAAACTATAAGGTTCTAGTGAAAAAGTGACCGCTGGGAATACGCCGCCGTCCTGCGGCCACACAGCCCGCAGTTCACCAAAGATGCCGGTTGTCACCATCTGCGGCTGGTTGCTGTAGTTGATGGCGACGATAACGCTTTGTTCGTCTGTATCGCGGAAGAAAGCCAGAAACGGCGCGTCGGCGGGGCTGATGACCTCTAACTCCCCATGTATCAGGGCGGGGGTGGCCTGCCGTAGCGCGATGAGCCGCCGATAAAAATTGAGCAGGGAATGGGCGTCCGTGTCCTGGTCGGCCACGTTGACACCTTCCGCGTAATTGGGGTTAACCGGGAGCCAGGTTGTTACACCATCCGGGCTAAAGCCGCCGTTGGCGTTATTGCTCCACTGCATGGGCGTGCGGCAACGATCACGGGAGAGCTTCTGCACACCATCCCAGATGACGGCCTCATCTGTGCCGTGTTCGCGCTCTAAATCCCGCAGGACAAGCGCGAGATAGTCCCGCACTTGCTCATAGTTCTGCGGTGGATAGTTGGTCATGCCGATTTCTTCGCCGTTGTATAAAACAGGCGTGCCGGGCAGGGTGAGCATGGTGGCTGTTGCCAGCCGCATCTGCGCCGGGCCGTGTTCGTTGGCTTCTGTGTAGCGCGTATAAGCCCGTGTGCCGTCGTGGTTGTTTAGTGTGTTGCACAGCCATCGCGCCGCCGGGAAGGTTTCGTCCAGCAATGCCAGATTTTTGCGGACGTGGGCGGCGGTCATGGGCTTGTCGGTCATCAGTTCAAAGTTGAATAACGTGTGGAGTTCGTCCGTGCCATCGCCCAAAAAGCGCGGGTCGCTGGTCTCGCCGATTAGCACGCGGTCGGGGTATTCGTCCACAATTTTACGCAGTTCCTTCATCAAATCATGCACTTCGGGCAAATCTACCTGATTCCCAAACAGCTTCTTCCACTCATCTTCGGTCATGTCGGCGGGCTTCTCTAAGTCCCAACTCCAGCCATAACGCAGGAAGTCCACAGACGTGAATTTGCTGGTGTGCGGGGTGTAGGCCGGGTCTTCGTAAATCGTGCCGATGGCGTCCAGCCGGAAGCCGTCCACCCCTAAATCCAGCCAGAAGCGCGCCGCGTCCCACATCGCTTTTTTGACTTCCGGGTTACGCCAGTTTAAATCCGGCTGTTCTTTCAGGAAGAAGTGATAATAATATTGTCCGGTGATGGGGTCGAGCGTCCATGCGCTACCGCCAAAGGTGGATTCCCAGTTGTTGGGCGGCCCGCCATCAGGCGCGGGGGCCTTCCACACATACCAATCACGCTTGGGGTTGTCCATGCCAAGCCGCGATTCTTTAAACCATGCGTGCTCGTGTGAGGTATGGTTCAGCACAAGGTCTATGACAATGCGTATCTCACGCTGATGTGCCGCATCCAACAGGTGCTTAAAGTCGTCCAGCGTGCCGTATTCCGGCGCAACGTTGATATAGTCGGCCACGTCGTAGCCGCAGTCGAATAAAGGGGAGGGGTAGTGCGGGGAGAGCCACAACGCGCCCACGCCCAGCCCTTTAAGGTAATCCAGCTTGTCAATGATGCCGGGAATATCCCCGATGCCGTCGCCGTTAGCATCCGCAAAGCTACGCGGGTAAATCTGGTAAAAGACGCTACTCTGCCACCACATGGCGTTTGTCCCTCGTTAAAAATACGTATCAACGGCCTGATTGTAACGCATGTTGCCGCCGATGGGACAAAATGCCTACTCTGACAAATACGCTGTTATGTGCTACACTTTTCACCAGTACGCTATAGAAGGGCCTCCACCGGATAATTTATGGATGACCAAATCATCAACACCCGCGTTAGCCACTATCTCATCACAGAACGTGTGAAAGCCGGTGGTGTGGCAGTAGTCTACAAAGCCCGCGACGAACGCGATGGAAGCTATGTCGCCCTCAAAGTCTTACAATCCAATTGGGCAGAACACCCCGAAGTCGTCTACCGCTTCCAGCGCGAAGCGAAGATTATGCGCTATCTGGAGCATCCGCACATTGTCCCCCTTTTGGACGAAGGCTTAATCGACAATCGCCCGTACATCACGATGGCCTATATGCAGGGCGGCAGTTTGTCGGAACGGTTGAAGCGCATTACCAGCATCTCGTTGGGTGGGTCATCCAAACTGCTGATGCAGATTGCCAGTGCGCTGGATTACGCGCACCGGAAGAACGTCATCCACCGCGATTTAAAGCCCGGTAATATTCTCATGCGCGATAGCTCCCACGCCGTCCTTACGGATTTTGGTATTGCGCGGCGCATCACCGAGCATACCATGATTACCATGACCGGGCAGATGCCCGGCACGCCGCATTATATGTCCCCAGAGCAAGCCAAAGGCATCGAGGACATCAGCGAGCAATCCGACCAATACTCACTGGGCGTCATAGGCTATCTGCTGGCGACCGGGCGCTTGCCCTTCGGCGGGAGTGATGCGCAGGTCATCATCTACCAACACCTTAACGCAGAGCCACCCAAGCCCACCGAGCGTAATGCAGATTTACCGCGTGCGCTGGATAGTGTGTTGCTCCGTGCGCTGGAAAAACGCCCGGAACACCGCTTCCGCACGGCGGAGGCGTTCGCGCAGGCGTTCGCGCAAGCCATCATCGGCTTTGAGGATGTGATGGTGAGCATCGGCGGCAGTAAGCCGGATGGCGCGTTAGCCAGTAGCGAAGACGAAACCGAAAGCATTGATAGCCTGTCGCAGATGTCTAAGGTGTTCAGCACGGAAGCCCCCGCGCCGCCGCCGACAAGTTCCTTTATGGACGAAGAACCCTATCCCCCTAGCCGCCCCCTACAAAAAGCGGCCAACGGGCGCTTGATGGCAATCGGTGGTGTGCTGGCCGCGTTGATATTGGTGGGCGGGTTGGCATTGGGCGTCAGTAATCTGGGGAGTGGGGGAGAGAGCGCCATCAGTGCCGCACAGACGGCCACCGCCGAGAGCGAAGCATTGATTGTGGCGGCAGGACTCACGGAAGCGGCGCTCATAACGCCGACGGACGAGCCGACGCCGACCGCCACAGTGACGGCGACCGACGAACCCGCAGAATCAACAGAAGCGGCCACAGATTCCATGACACAGGATGCCGCGCTTGCTGTTGATGAGTCAGCGACTGCACCGCCGACCGCCACCGCGACTTCTCCCGCCAGCGCGACTGCCCGTGCAACTGTGACTCGTCGGGCAACCAGTACGCCGCGCCCTACACAGACCGCCACCGCGACATCAACCGCAACCGCAACCGCACTCCCGACTGTGACGCCGACCGCCACCGCGACCAACACGCTGACGGCCACACCGAGTGCGACCTTTACGCCGACAGTCACGTTAACGTCTACATCCACGCCAACGGCGACCCCGTTATTCCCGTCGTGGCAGGGGGCGCTCAGCGTGATTTCTACGGAGACAGGCACGCCCGGACGCTTTAACTGTGTGCGCTTTTTGCAGGCTTATCGCTTTTTGGATGAGTTAATCAGCACTGACCCCATGCTCCCGCCCGCGCTAAGTGAACTGGTGCGGAGCGCGAATTCGCCCATGCAGGCGATTTATGTGAATACATGCGTGAATGCGCCTGATAATATCGCCGCATTTGTGGAGAGTGTGTTATTCCAGGATATGCGCCGGGAGATTACGCGCTTATTGCAATAAGCAAACAAGCAAACAAGCAAACGCATCCATCCGGCCTAAAAATCAACCAAAGGACAAACCCCATGAAGCGTTTTATTATTCTGCTGTTACCCCTCATCGCGCTGATGCTGACCGCCTGTGACGGCGGAACAACGCCCGGCGGGACAACGCCCGGCGGCACAACACCCGGCGGGGCAGGGGGAGACACAGGCACGACAACCACCGACCAGCAAGCCGCCCGTGTGGTAGAGGCTTATCTGCGGGCGAAAGTAGACGGTGACTCCGACGGTGTGCGGGCGAACCTGTGCCCGGCGATGGAAGCCGACTTCGAGCGCGAAGCCTTCTCCTTTAGTGGGGTAGAGGCCGACCTGGAAGATATGCTGTGTGCGGTGGACGCAGGCGGCCAGACCGTGACCTGTGCCGGGCGAATCGTCGCGCTGTACGGTGCGGATACACGCTTTTTTGAACTGAGTACCTATAATGTGGTGCGTGATGATGGCGTGTGGAAGTGGTGCGGAGAGACTGCCGCCGACATGAACGCCGTACCGACCCCAACGCCGGAAGGGGCCTAACCATACGTTTAGGCGCTAATCCGCCTGAATTCCTAAAAAATTAACATCTGCTTTGCATAAATTATAGCAACTTCCGTTACAATAAAAAGCAAAGCCGATAGCAGGATGTTGAAAAATATGGAGAACGCCAATCCACTTTTGAAATCAGTACAACGGGTGCTGATTATCGCTGTGATGATGGTCTCTGTAGCGATGGTGGTCGTCGCGGGTATGGTGGTGATGTACACCATGCAGAGCCGCCCCATAAACACTGTCCCCATCTCGACGGAAATCATCGAAGACCCGGCGGCCTATAGCCTCAGCCTAGCGAACGCCTATCGCGGGACGTTGCGGTTGCCCGCGCTCAATCTCTCCGCGCCGTTATCCCAAGTCGCGCAGGGCTACGCGCATTATTACGCGCAGGAACAACGGATTCATCTGCTGGATGATGTGCGCGTGCGGAGTGACCTTAACGCGCAACGTTATTACATCGGCGGCGATTTGCGGCAAGCCTACGGGCGGGTAGAGCCGGGCTTCGGCATGGGCGATATGCTCCGCAGTGTGATGGAAGCGGAAGCGGTGGTGCGGCATCTGGAAGATGGCGCGGTGCGTGATATGGGCTTCGGCTGGGCGGAATCCAGCGATGGCGGCTATTACTACGCCGTTCTGCTGACCTTCCCGGAAGTGATGACCGCGCCGAATGTCGGCATCAGTGGTGCGCCCTCGCAGGAAGCCCAACAAGCGGAAATTATGCGTTTGCTCAACGAAGCGCGGGCGGCGGCGGGGTTGTCTCCCTTACAGGTAAACCCCAACCTGACGACGGCGGCCTACTGGCATAGCATTGATATGGCCTCGCGGGATCGTATGGGGCACGATGGCACAGACGGCACAGACCCCCCTGCGCGGGCCATCCGGCATGGGTATAGCCGACCGATGGTGGGTGAAAATGTGCTGGTGCGTCCCAGCCTGAATGCTTCCGGCGCGTTTGACCAATGGTGGAACAGCCCCCCGCACTTTGAATCCATGATGTATGCGGACTTCCGCGAAATTGGCATCGCGTATGCTGTTTCCATGCAGGGTAATTATTACTACACGATGCTATTGGGCGGGTAGTTATGCGGATTCCGTGCTGACTTCCAACACAAAAATATGGTCGCCCATCTGGATTTCGTCCTGATGTTGCACGATAGCCCGGCCCAGGATGCGCTCCCCGTTGACGAACGTCCCATTGGGCGTGCCGAAGTCGTAGAGGGCAAAAACCGGGTTGCCGTCCGCGCCTGTCTCGCGGTTGATGCGGGCGTGCTGACGCGAAACGCGCTTATCATTCAGCAGGACATCCGCATCTTTGCGGCCTATCACCTGGCCGGGCTTAAGCGAGAAGACGCGCCCGCGTACCTTCATCGGGCTTTTTACAATCAGGCTCAGGGTGATAGTCGGTACGTTCAGCTTAAAGTCTAACATGGTGGGTTCGTCCCAGTGGTCGGCATCGTGATGTTCTTCTGGCGAGATGTTGTTGTCATCATCAGTCATTGTTTTGTGTGCCATTAATTTGATAAAGTCATCAGATATGCAATATTAAATTCTGATTATCTCATTTATATCATAAAGTGAGGGCTGACGGTGAAAGTTGTCAACAGCCTTTAACGATTTGCGGACAATCCGCCGGGTGGCTTCTTCGTGTTTTATCTCCCATAAAGTTGTAAATAGCCTTTAACGATTTACGGACAACATGCCTATGTGTGAGGTATGCTAAACGCTAATGGGGGCGTCCGTGTGCCCTTGTTGCCAGCACCTATACACACCTATCAGACAAAGAAAGGTACACCCCTATGCGCCAAGCTGTGCTGATTGTTTCCCTGCCCTTGTTGCTCTTGCTGATTATGATTGCGCGCAGTTCCACGCGGACAGCCACGCCGCCCGTATTGCCGGACGCCGAAAGCACAACCTCCCGTAACCTGACGGTGATGCTGTACCCTTACATCCCGGATGCCGGCAATGATGGCTTTAGCGGGTACGTTAACCGCATCCGGCAGGAATTTATGGCACTCTACCCGGAAATCAACCTCACGGTCATCATGAATGAGGCGATTAATACCTATAGCACGCAGGTGCTACAGGACATCTTCACCACCAGCGACGTGCAAGTGGTGGAACTGGATTTGATGATGCTGGGGTACGCGCAGGAGCGCGGATGGATTCTGCCTATCTCCACCCAGTATCCATTAACGCCGTATCTTTCCGCCGCGCAACAGGCCGTCACGATTGAGCAAACGGTGTACGCGATGCCGTCACGGGTGTGTAGCTTGTTCCTGTTTGCGTATGACGAAGCGGTGATGAACGCCACAAATACAACGGAATATCTGCAAATTATGCGGCAGATAGACCCCAACCAGCAATATCTGGATTTAGTCGGGGAATTTTATGGCAGTACATCCCTGCCGACTTATTACACCGCTTTCTTCACGGGCAATTACGGCTTTGCGAACATGGCCTATGCCTTTATTGATTTTGTAGACCCGTTAACGATCCAACTGATGGCTGAGACGTTCAATGAGTGTACACAGGATGGCGAAAACCGTTGTCTGGGGGAGTATTACAAGACGGAGCCACAAGCCGCCATTGATTTTGCGACTGGCGTCGGCCTGACCTACATCGGGTTTTCCGAAGCATTAAACTGGATTGAGAATACCAACAGCGTGCCGCCGTTTGTCAACCCTGCGCCACTGGGCACACAGACAAACCCGGTGATGTATGTGGATGGGCTGGTGGTCAATGCCCAGGCATGTGACGATCAATGCCAGGCGGACGCGGAATTGTTCGGCATGTATTACGCCAGCACGGAAACACAACTGTGGATGAACCTGGCGCTGGACGTGCCGGGCAGTGTGCCACGCTATCTGCTGGCGGCGGATTACGCATTCTACGAGCAACCCCAAGTCCAGGCTTACCCGGTCTACGATGTTTTCCTGGCGACGGCGGAAGTCGGCGCACCGTTCCCCAATCAGGGCTTCCCGGAAGCACAAAGCCAGATGTTCCCGGCCATTTGTAGCGCCATTAATTATTATCTGGGGTTCCAGGCGTGCGGCGGATAAGATAACCCTCATCAAACCGTAAACCATAAACCGTAAACCATATCGCCGGGGCGTTCCGTGTGTTGGTGGAACGCCCCACACAAAATTTAGTGTCTACGGGTTAAAGCCCATATCATAGAACGGCGCGTTCAGGGGCGGTAAATCCGGCCACAGCCCGCCCAATAGTTCCCCAACACCTAGCGCATCCGTGCTGAACCACCGCGCCAGCCATGCCGCCATATCCGCCGGAGGCAGGTCAGCCTCATCCGGCAATGCGGCGGATAGCGCCTCTACCAGCCAATCCGCCGCGCCGCGTTCCGGCAGGCGCATCAGGGCTTGGGCGGCGTCCAGGCTGGCCGCGTTAATGGCCGGGTTCATCAACGGTTGCGGAATCTGGTCTGCCAGCGCGGAAGGCCGCGTGGTTGCTGTCAGGGGGTTGGTGGGATAGTCCACGATGCCCGCCCACGTTGGCCGCGTAGGATGCCATGCGGCGCTGAGGTAGAACACTGGTGGATTGATGCCGCGTGTGGCCGCGTTGATGCGGTCGTTGACCTGTGTAATAGATGCGCCAATATCCGGGAGCCAATCCGCAAACGGGTCAAGCGCAAGATGGGTGGGCGTAAACGGACGGTTGCCCTGCACGGGCGCGGTGGGTTCCGGGATGCGAACGCCGCCGAATTCATCGCGGTAGGCGGTGGGCGTGTTGAAGCGTGCGTTTAACCATGCGGGCAAGTCCAGCAGGGCGGATGTACGCCCCTGCTGATAGTCCGCAATCGTCTGGATGTCGTCCAGCATTGGCTCGATGTTGGTCAGCGTGGGGGCGGGGCGGTGCTGGCTGATGATGGCCTGCGCGTTGAGCGTGCCCGCGATGTCCAGCGTATTCAGCGCGTCTTGCAGGTGGTACAGGCCATCCATATAGGCCGGGTCACCGCGCACAATAGGCGGTTGGGCGCGGCGGTTGGGGTAGCTGTAGGTGTTCCCGGTCACATCTGGGCCGAGTGGGTCGCGTTGCAGGTAGACGCCGATTTCCGGCGCGTAAGCCCGGCCACCGCGCGCGATGTACAAGCCCGTGTTGGCATCCCATAGCATATCCGGCGCAAGCGCGTTAAGTGGGCTGAGTGTCGCCAGCGCATCTGGCACGGCGATGCCGATGCACGGTACATCACCCTCCGGCGGGACGAGCGATAGGAAGCGGCCTAGCGGGTCGAACAACCATAGCGGATTGGTCGTTTCTCCGGCTTGTGTGGTCGCCAGCACGCCGCCGCGCCCGTCCTGGATGAGCCATGTCGGGCGGCCTGTATCCACCTGGAAGAAGGTCGAGAACCCGGCTTCGCCATACCAGCGCACCGTGCCTGCGGCCAGCGTCGCCATAATCGCGGAAGTATCCCCGTGATAGATGATGCGTGTGCTGGCGATGCTCCGTACACGGTTCAGAGCGTCGTAGCTCAACGCAACGTTGCGCCCATCAAAGCGGACATCCACTAAGCGCCCGGCGGCATCGTACACAAACTCCCGGCATACGTCGTCCTCATCGCTGATTTGCGTCAGGTTACTGCGGTCGTCGTAGGTATAGGTGATTGTCTTGGTCTGTGTTTCCTGGCCGGGTCGGGCGACGGCAATCGTCTGGCTGATGAGTTGGTCGGCGGTGCTGTAAGCGTAATTCACCGTGACCTGTGTATCATCGCGGTATTGACGGGTTTCGGTCTGGCGGCGGCCTACTGCGTCATACGTAAACGTCAGCAGATACACGCGCTGGCCGTTGGCGCGGTCGCTGATACGCATGGTGATGGGGCGGTTATCGTTGTCGTAACCGATAACGGTGATGTAGTCCTGCGTGCCTTCGATGAAGTATTCCACCGCGCCGATTAAGCTCTGACGTTGGATGAGGCCGCCCGGTGTGAAGGTGTTATCCACCAGCAAATCACTGTCAAAATACGCATTATTGCGCGTGGCGTTCAGCCGGTCACGCTGGATTTGAATCAGTTGCCCATCCGCACGCAGGGTATCGGTCAGGATGATACGGCCATCCGGGTTAAGGAAGGTATCAAAGCCGACTTTAATCTCGCCTGTGCCGGATGCAATCTCGGTGAGGAGCAGGCGTTCATCCAGCGAATACGTGAGTAATTCGCCCGTGCCAAACAGCACCGCGAACCCTAAGTTATCCGCGTTGTATTCATAGCGCAGGGCTTCCCCGCCGATGTTCAGGCCAGATAACCGCCCGAAGTCGTCGTAAGTCATGCGGTCGTCGCCCATGCGGAGCAATTGCGTTTGGTAAGGCACGGGGAGCAGGTCAAGCACGGTGGGGTCTTCGCTTGTAATGATGGCGGTGGGCAGGCCGAGCGCGTCGTATTCTATGCGGGCGGGGTTGTCCGGGTTGCCCCATTCCGCTAGCAGGCCGCTTTCCGCATCATAACGATACACCGTGATTGTCCCATCGGCGGTGCGGCGTTCGGTCAGGCGTCCGGCGCTGTCGTAGCTGTAGGTTTCCAGTATCCGCGCCGGGTTAGACGCACATTCCGCATAGGTCTGCGCGTTTTCCGCACGGGCACGGCAAAGGCCAGTCACACGGTCGCGGCCATCATAACTGAGTAGCAGGCGTGTCCCGGTCGGCCCAGTGAGCGTTACCAGCCGATTGAGCGCATCGTAACTATAGTCAAAGTTGCGCCCGGCGGCGTCCTGATACACGTTGAGGTTGCCCGCGTCATCATACGCGAAGGATTCCACGTTTTGGTCGCCATCCACATAGCGGATAGGCCGCCCCATCGGGTCATAGGTCACGCGCTCCGATGTGCGCCAGACGGCATCCGTACCCCCGCGCAAGCAGGCGTCCAGGCCGTTGGCGGCCAGGTCTTCGGCATTCACACAGCCCTCAAACGTGATTTCACCCAGCAAGCCTTCTGGCGTATAGATGTAGTTTGTCACCGTGCCGGAGGTACGAACCTGTGTACCCGGCGGGCGGGTGGTGGCGTCGCCGGTGCTGGTGATGATGGTGAAGGTATCCGCACTGCTGACGGTGGTGGTGGCTTCCCCGATGCGCGGCGCGCCGTATTCAATCTGGGTTGTGCCGTCATCTATCAAGCGATTGAGCGCGTCGAAGGAAAGCAACGGCCCGGAACCGTCCGGCAGGGTTACGTCCACGTCCACCGAGCGCCAGCCGAGCGTCCATTCGCGCCCGTCCGCCGCCGTGATAAGGGCTAACCGCCCGATAGCATCATAATCCAGTGTGATGCCACTGCTCGCGCCTACATCCACACGGATGACCTGGCCGTTAGGCGCAAGCGTAAACGTCCGGCTGAAGTCCGGCGCAAGCGGGGCGGTAATCGCCACCACATCCGGCGATGGGTAACTAAGTTCAAACGCTAACCCATCCTGCCCGTCGGAGATGCGCCACGCGGACAGCCGTCCGGCAGGGTCGGTGATGAGATCGTGCTGGCGTTCCAGCGCGTCCTGCACCTGCCACAGTAACCCGTTGCCGTCGAAGCGGTAGCTTGTGGCCGCGTTGCGTGGGTCAAAGAAAGTGAGCGCGTTATTCTCGTCGTCCCACGCAAAGCGGAAGGTCGCGCCGGTGGGCGTGATAACATCTGTGACGCGCGTCGGGTTGGCGTCCTGATACAGATAGGTGGTCGTGTTGCCCAAAGGAGAAATCACGGTGGCGAGCAGGCCGTCCGCGTTATAGCCGTATACAGTGGCGTTCGCGTTGCGGATGTCCTGCGCCACGATGAGCCGCCCTAAGGAGTCGTAATCGTAGCGTGTGCCGCGCCCTAAATCATCCTGCACCAGCGTGAGTTGGTCTGCCGCGTTATAGCTAAAGCTAAACGAGCCTTCCGGCTGGATGTCAATATCGCGGGTTTCCACACGGATTAAGCGGCCTAAGCCGTCATAGTCATAAGCGCGAACGTCGGCGTTTTCGTCCGTCCATTCGGTTAAATCTCCGGCGGCGTCATAGGTCAGCGTCCACGCATAGCCTCTATCAAAGCGTACACTCACCAGCCAGCCGCCATCGCGGGCGGTGTAGGTGTAGGCGCGTTCGCCGTTGGCGTCCTGCACGCGCACCAGTCGCCCGGCGGCATCCTGCGTGACCGTGCGGGCGATGCTGTCCGGGTTGGCATCCGCGCTGTCACAATCCACGCCATTTGTACCCGGCAGGGCGTAGACTGTGCGCGTGCCGCCATCCGGCAACGGGCAATACGCCAGGCCATAAGTCACGCCTGCGTTGTCCGTCAATGTGGTGGGGCGGCCTTGATAATCATAGGCGCTGTTCAGCGTGATTAAGGGCGAATTCGGCGTATTGGCGGCGGGGTTAAGCCGTGTGGATGTGGCGCGCCCGTTGGCGTAACTTTCCCACTGCACACTATTCAGCAAGTTACGCGGGGTGGGGGTGAGGGCGCGTGGCAAAAAGCCGCCCTCAGTGGTGATTTCCCACCGCGCTGTTGATGTCACGATGCTCCGCAGTTGCCATTCCAGATTAAAACGATACGTGCGACTCTCATAGACACGCTCATTTAAAGCGCGGCGCTCCAGAATGAGCAAGCCATTGGGCAGGCTACTGGGGTCATCGGTGATGAGGTAATCATAACGCTCGATATTGCCGAGTGGGTCGGCGTATTGGCGCAGGCGGTCGCGGCCATCGTAGGTCAGGCGTGAGGTGCGCCCGTAAGCATCGGTGATGGCGACCACATAGCCATTAATGACAGTGGGCGCGTTATCGTCGCCGATGGGCGGCAGTTCGTCCAGCGCGCTATAAGCATACGCCGTCACATAGGCGGTATCTGTGTTGACCTGTTGTGTTTGTGTGAGCAGGCGGCCTATGCGGTCGTAGGTGTAGCTTGTATCGCGGAGCGCATCGCCGTTATGCACAATACGCTGACGCAAAATGCGCCCGTGATGGTCAAGGTCGGTGATGGTTTGCGCGTTGATGGCGTCATTCAGCGTGATGGTCAGCCCGGTAGGGGTGGCCTCGTAGGTGATGGTCGATGTGCCGATGAGGGCATCCGTTAATGTGATGATACGCCCGAAGTTGTCGTATTCATAAGTAATGGTGTCTTCCGCGACGTTCTCGACTGTGCCGCGTACCATCTGCGTGACGAGTCCCTGCTCATTATAGGTGTATTCCGTGAGCGTCCTGCCGATGAAATCCACCGTGCTTTGCACACGCCCGGCGGGATTTGATGATTGCAGATATTGCCCGCCGTATTTATCCGTATAACTGACGACAAAGCCGTTATCGTCATAGCTGAACCGTTCGCTGGTTCCGTCGGCATAGTCAATCTGTATGGGGCGGTTGTTCGCATCATAGGTGATGGTCAGCGCGGGGTATGCGCCACGCACACGGACGAGATACCCGCTACTGTTGTATTCATAGGAGAGCGTATTCCGCCCGACGTTTTCCCGCACGGCGCGACGCGGCAACCCGGCGACTAAACCATCCACCCACACATATTCAATCGGCAGTGCTTCAAAGTCCGGGCTATCTGCAAGGCGCGTCGTTTGTTGGAGCAACGTGTAACTGTCGCCCACTTCGCGCAGGGTTCCTGATGAATAAGCATAGGTGAAGCTCTGCGGATACGTGCTGTAATCCGTCAGGGTGCGTGTGACCGTGTTTGTACTGGTCTGCGGCGGTGTGAGTGCCTGCCACACGTCGCCGTCATCCAGCCGCCAGATGACGCCGCCTTCTTCGGGATATTCCGCGCTCATGGCGGTGGCAACAGGGGCGCGTGGGTCATCGTGCCCCACCATCCGCCCGAATTCATCATAAGCGTAGGTGGCGGTGCCGCCGTCGGCATATTCCACGCGGATGAGGTTGCCGCCTGCGTCGTAAATGTAGCGCGTGGTCTGTGTTGTGCCATCCACGCCGCGCAGGGTGGCCTCCGTGATGCGTGCGCCGGAATAGCTTAGTTCAAGCTGGCGCTGTGCCAGCGCATCGCTGATGATAACCGCATCTTCCAGCCCCGCCGTGCCCTCTAACACCGTGCCGGGATACGCTATCGTGATGACGCGCCCACGCGCTGGATAGCCATAACTGAGGATGCGCCCGGCGCGGTCAAAGGTGTAGGTCAGGCCGTCGGGTTGCGTCAGCGTCCAGCCTGTGCGGAAGTCCGGGCGCGTCAGCGTCCAGTTGGGCATGGTCAATGCGCGGAGCGTGCCCGTGACAAATGGTGATGGGCCGTTAAACACATGGCGCGAGCCGCTTGGGGTGTAAAACGTGACGATTCCCTGCGGCGCGTGCGTTAAATCCAGCCCGACGGGGAAGGTGGCGTTGGCCTCCGGTGTGATGGGGCGGCTGTTGCGTTGGGCATCATACGGCACGTCATAATCAAGGCGGTAGGGGGTTGTCCAGCCACGCCCGAGCGGGCCGTCGATGTGGGCTAAGGCGCTGTTATAACTGCGCGTAAATGTCAAATTTATATCACCGCCATACGCGCTGAGGTCAGTCACGGCGTACCACAGGTTGCCGTTGGCCGGGTTGATGTGGCCGTTTGGCGGGCACTGCATAGCCTCGTGAATGGTATTAAACGGGTAACATTCCGCGCCGGTGTTGTTCAGCGCACGCGGGGCATGGCCGGGTTCGCCGGGTAGCGCACGGCCATCAAACGCGGGTGGGTCGGCAGGTGTGATGATTTCCAGGAAGCTATCCGACGCGGGTAACATCAGAATTTCGTCTACCGGGTTGTTCGCCGTCGCGTCGTAGTCAATGCGGATGACGCCTTCCAAAGCCTCAAACAAGCGCAGGCCATCCGCCGGGCGTGTGGATTGAGTCCGTGTGCCATCGTTAAACGTCAGGCGGATTTCATCGCGCAGGATGGCTAAGGCGTCGATGTCCTGCCAGTCGATGACCGCCCGCGCATTACGGGTGTTCAACGTCATGTCTAGCGTGGCGTTTGTGCCGCGTTCCGGGTTGGTGCGGCGGAGCGTGAAGCCAGTCTCGGCGACCTCAAGCTGACGGTTGCCTGTGTATTCCGCCCGGAAGACGCCCGCGTTCCAGGTCGTCACCGGGCTGATGATGCCATCCCATGTGAGGGCTAAAGCGCTGTTGCCTTCCGGCGCGGAAAATTCAATCAGGAAGTCATCCAGATTGCCCGTAAAACGCACGGCACGCGCCCGGTTTTCATCCAGTGTGGTAATGAAGGCGCGGCCATCGTCCAGTTTAAACGCGGCACAATCACTCGTTACCCATGCGGCATTAACGCTGTTCCAGTCCAGCCGCCAACGGTTGCCATCTGCATCGGTCACGTTCAGCAAATCGCCGTCTATCTGGCTAAAGCCGAAGGCGTAGTCCTCAAAATAGAACAGACGCGGCCTGCCGTCCTGCTCCCCGCGTACCACCAGGTCGCCGCCCAACAGCGTGACGTTTTCCGCCCAGCCATTAACGAGCAGGCTAAACCCTCCGAAGAAAACCTGTGCCGCGCCGCCCCCGCGTGAACCAACGGACGTAATGGCGCGTCCGTGCGAATCAAATTCAATCTCATTCACATTGACGATAATACGGCCATCGCGCACTTGCGGCGGTGCGGATTGGTTCGCGTTGATGGATTCGTCGCGCAGAACGGGCGGGTCTATCACGCCGCCGCCTTCAAAGTCCGCCCGCAGGCGGTAGTTGCCCGTGTTGGTGTCGGTGGCGTCCACACGCCGCACGATGAGGTTAAATGTGCCATCCCGCGAAGCGTTGGCGCTCTGGCTGACGCCGGGCGTCACCGGGCGAAACGGAATTAACGGGTTCATGCCATCGAACAGCGCGAATTCCAGGCTGAGGCTAGGGTCTACATCCTCAAATGTGAGCGCAATCGGCGTAGAGCGTCCGGTTTCCGCACGGGCGATGACGATGCCCCATACGTCCACATAACGCGCCGCCGGGAAGCTAAAGTTATTGCTGTTACCGGGAGATAGCACCCCGCCGCCGATGGACGCCGCGCCGTTAAGGTCATAGGGCGTGCGATCATCCGCGATGAACGTCTGTAAATCCGTGCAGGTGTTGGTCGTGTCCAGTACTTCTTCCGGCACAGGGGAGTCGTCATCGGTTTCCTGCGCTTGCATCGTCTGCGTGGCGGTGCTGAAGACCACCCCGATAACCAGCGCAAGCAAAGCAAAAGTAATCGTCCAGCGTGTGTATTGGCTCATGTTTGCTTCTTTATCTAACGGATAGCACGATACGTTTGTTTTAGCACAGAACCGCATAAATGGCGAACACGCCTAAACCAATTCCGCTAAAAATTTATCGCGGTTGGCGGCACGGGCAATCTTGCCGCTACTGGTCTTGATGAGCCATTTTTTATCCACCAATTGCACATAACGCGCACTGACATCGGTATGTTGGGCGATGCGTGCGCGGATGCCACGCAGAATCGGCGCGGTCTGCACACGGTCTGCCGCGTCCAGGTCGCCCGCGACTTCCGCGATAATGGCGATGTCTTCCGTGCCGAGTTCCGGGTTAGGCACACCAAAGCATACCACCCGTCCGGGATGCACGCCCGCCACATCATTGAGCAGATTCTCAATATCCTGTGGATAGATGTTTTTACCGCCCACGATAATCAGGTCTTTCTTGCGCCCGGTGATGTACAGTTCACCGTCTGCCAGGTAGCCCATATCGCCTGTGATGTACCAGCCATCGCGCAGGGCGGCGGCGGTCAGGTCGGGGCGGGCGTAGTATCCACTCAGCATACAATCACTCTTTATCACAATCTCCCCGACGTGACGTTCCGGTAATGGGTGATGGTCTTCATCCACAATCCTGACGGCGGTGTTGGGGATAGGCACGCCGTTAGAGACGAACGCCTGCACGGTCGCGGAGTCCGGTGGGGCAGGGATGGCGCGGCGTGCTGTCGTCAGCGTATCTCGTTCTACAAAGTCCACACGCAACGCGGAATCAATGCCGCCCTGTGTGACCGCGAACGTGTTTTCCGCCATAGCATAACACGTCGTGAGCGCATTCTGCTGTAAGCCATACGGCGCGAAGCGTTGCATAAATGCGTGGTGGCTGGCCGCCTGCACTGGCTCCGAGCAGTTGACCGCCGCCCGCCATGACGACAAATCCAGCCCGGCTAAATCCGCCTCACGGATGCGCGAAGCCATGAAGCTATACGCGAAGTTAGGCAACCAGCACAGCGTCCCGGCGTGCTGGTGGATGGCCGTCAGCAGGGTGTGGGGCGCACGCACCCAATGAAACGGCGACATCAGCACCAGCTTAAGCCCGCACACAATCGGCAGGATGAACCCCGCAATTAATCCCATATCGTGATACAACGGCAACCACGACACCACCACATCATCATCCCGTAAACGGATGGCCGTCGCATAAGCTCGGATTTGGTTCATCACCGCCTGGTGCGATAGCATAACGCCTTTTTGCAGGCCGGTACTGCCGGAAGAATGCTGTAAAAAGGCGGTGTCCGTCGGCTGGGCAGGGAATGTACCCAGATAATCGTTGACGTTCCCGGCACTGATGGGTAAATCATCCTTATTGAGGATGGCCTTAAGCGTGGGTGTACGGCTGAGATGTTCCGTGAGCGCGGGCTGGAGCGCATCATACGTGATGATAACGCGGACGGCTTCGTGTTGGACGAGGGCTTGCACACTCTTGAAGTAAATATCACGGTCGAGCTTTTCCGTTAAAAACGGGAAAATGGACGGCACAGCGCCAATCAGCAAGGCTCCCCAAAAGCTGAACAGCACGTCTTCGCCATGTTGCAGGACAAGCGCGACTAAATCTCCCGGCTGGATGCCAGATGCTTGCAAGGCGTGGGCATAGCCCGCCGCCCGTTGGAAGAATTCGCGGGTGGTGGTCGTGGATGCTGTTTCGCCGTCGTGGTTCAGCAGGACAAGCGCGGTGGAATCCGGCTGTTGGTGCAGGAGGGTCTGCGCGGCGTGGAGTAGGGTAGGGGATTGAGGTATCATCCGGTATAATCCTTAACAAAGCATTGGCTAAAACGTGATAAAATTATGGATGTTCATGCAAAGGGTTATTGATAAGTATTTTCCTAAATTGCGGTTTTAAAAATGTTATGATTGTAAAATATCGTTTACTATTCATGCGCCTATCATGCCTCAACCTTACAATTATGGATAGGATGTTATAATTTCATAAAGTGGCAATCATCCGTGCATCATTATCATTAAGCAAATTTACTGTTGCGGCATTCCCTTTATACTTCCGCAATGTTTTCTGAGGACACTATGCTAATCAAGCGACTCATCCTGCTTATTATAGCGTTAACACTGACAAGCCTTGCCAGTGCCCAGGCGCAACCCACCCGCGTTTATATCTCCGACGACGGACAATTTTCATTCAGTTACCCTACAGAATTAACCGTTTCCGTGCAGATGCCCCAAAATAGCCTTAATATTGGCAATTTTTACATCGCGGAAGACGAACCCCTGCGCGTGGAAATCTCGCCGCCGGTGCATGTCAGCGTTTTTCAGGCGATGGGGCTAGGAAGTACACCGCAGGAAGTTGTCAGCACCCGCATGAACCTGTGGCGGCAGGTTGCGCCGTTGATGGCAAACGGGCTTATCAGCGTGCCGGATGGCGCATTTAACGCGCCCGTACAGGGCGTCAACAACTATGTCCTCAACGGACGCCCGGCGGCTTATGCAGAACAAGTTTACCTTATTGATGACCTGCACGCTGTCGCCGTGATGATGGTCTCTGTGGATTTAGGCACAAACACCATTTTGACGATTACGGCCTCACCTTCACTTTTAGACGGTGCGGACATTATAGCGAATTACCGTGACGATGTACTGACTATCGCGGAGACAATCGCTTTTACGCCTGTGCTGGAAGCCTCCGTTGCTCATGCGCTCACGCTCCCCATGACTTACGAAGATTCGGTTGGGAGCATACAAACGGGTGAATTATCCTTCGATTACCCTAAGGATTGGTATATTCTGGGCGTGGGCGGCAACGTCTTCCTGACGAATACCGACCGTTTACTGAGTAATGATGTTCAGCCCGGCATGGTGCAGGTGAACGTCATCCCGCCGGACTTTAACCAGGCCGCATTTATTGATTCCGCGTTAGTAGCCGCATGTGCGGTCACGCCGGAAGAAGCCGCGCAAATTACGCCGTTGGCCGTGCTGGAACGGCAGATGTTAAACGAAGACCGCCTGCTCAGTTACGAAGCGCAGGGCGCGACATACCACGCCCCGCAAGCGGTCACCATTGAATCCCGTGATGTGGCCTATATGCGGCTGTTCACACCTCTGCGCGATGTGCTGGTGGTGGCGGCGGATATGGGCGGCGGGCAAATCGTCAGCTTGATGGTGTACGCATCTACAGGCGAGATGGCGCTTTACAACGATACCATTTTTGCAATCGCGGCTTCGTTGGCCTACACGCCGGATATGTGCGCGTCAGCATAAAAATTCGCATAGTCATTAAATCAAAACATCATCAAGAGCGTGAATCATGGTAGAGACATCACAATGCCTCTACCATGATTCACGCTCTTTAACCTTAGCCAAATGCGCCTAACACCCCCAGCAGACCCAACACCGCCACCACGCCTAAAATGATTGCTACGCCCCACACGCCCAGCGTAATCATCAGCACGATGGGCAAGACCAGCAACACCGCCGTTAAAACCCACCGTGAAGGCGAGCGCAGTGTATCCCACAAAAATTTGCCGACCATGCCCCAAAACGCCCACCGCGAGAATTCATCGCCGTAGTTTGTGCGTGCTTCGCTCTCCCAGTCAATGGGCGGCAAGTCGGCGGAACTGGGGTCTTGCGGGCGGGGTTGCCCGGCTTTGGTGTGTGCGGGTGGTTTGCCGTCACGCGGGTTGGCCCAGGGCAATTGGTCGGGCAACGTCCAGTCGATGATGTCCGCATAAGCCGTGCCGATTTTTTCCATCAACGCAATTTCCGCCGCGCTGGTGGTATCCAGCGTCAGGCGTTGCGGGTCAAGGTTGCCCAACGGCACGCCCAGCACATCCCGGACGGCCTGCTTGGTCAGGTTGACGTTAAAACGGCGAAAATCCAGCCCTTGATTGCCGTAAATGGCGCGTGTGTTGAGCGCTTGTTGCACCGCCGCCTCCACAATGCCGCCGATGATGTTAAACGACAGCCAATCCGTGATGCCGCGTGTATACCCGGCTTGATTGGCTAAATTTGTGCTGACGTGCCCCGTGCCCAGCGAAATTAAAATCGTGCGCTCCGGGTCGAAGAGGCTGTCTTCCGCCTCAACATCCCGGTTGCTGATGAACTCGAAAGCCTCTGTTGCCGCCGCTAGGCACGGATTCCCGAATGCGCCCACGCCACCATCCACCAGATTGCCATCCACCGGGCGGAAGAACAGCGACGCCGCGCTACTGGCCGTGACCGCACCCTTAAGCGGCCAATCCGCAAATAGCGCCCGCCCAGCGCCCGCGTTCACCATGTAATACGTGTTGGTTGTACGCAGGTCTTTGGTGGTCATCAGCAGGATAGGACGCTTAACGCCGGGCGGCGGCGGATACGTCTCGCCCAGTGTTTTGTCTGTGCCTTCAAATACGGAAAGTGCGAGGATGAACGGCTTCCAGGAGTATTGATAGCGCAGGCCATAACGGAACAAATAGCGTAACCAGAAGCGCACACCGTCCCGGTTGCCAAACGCGCCCGGCAGACGGGTACGATACACATTTTCCAGGATGTATTCCGCAGAATAACCCAGCGCCAGCCCCGCCGCGATAATTGCGCCCGTGCTTGTGCCGGCGACCATGTCAAAGATTTCGTAAGCGGGTTTGTTCAGTTTTTTCTCTAAATAAACCAGCATCGTTAACGGGATAATGCCGCGCATCCCGCCACCGTCTAATGAGAGGATAAGTTTCTTATTCTCCGGGTTGAACGTTTCCCACGTTAAATCGGCCATTAGCTCATTCCCCTTTTTATTGCGCGAACCTACCTCCATTGTAGGGAATTCATAGCGCAGGGCAACTTTTGGCTTTGTGGGCGTGCCCGTGAAGGTGTGCCGGAGGCAGGCTAAAAGCTGACCTCGCCAATCTGGTCAAGCGGAATATCCAGGTCAACCTCAGCGTTAAAATCGTCCGCATCGGGCAGGGCGTCCATATCGCCCGCCTGCACCCCGCGCTCACACAGCGAACGATACACACAGTAATTACAGCGTCTTTCCTCCAGCGTTTTATCAAACGTCGCTTGGGACGCGATGCCGGGCAACAGGGCGTTAAGCTCCGCGTGGGTGGTGGCGTGCTGGTCGGCGCTGTAGGTGAACGTTACCGGGTTGTGCGGCGCATTGGCGAACCAGTAAACCATCTGCACACGTTCCGGCGGGATTTCTTCCCCTGTGAGTTCCGCGCTGGCTTGCACCACAACATAGGGGTATAGCTTGGTCTGCCACCGGGTGAGCAATTGGTCACGCGATGGCGGGCGCTCCGCCGTCTTCCAGTCGATAATCAGCACACGTTCCGGCGTAATAATGAGCAAGTCGAACTTAGCCACCACACGCTGACCAGCGACAG